>QHSV01000435.1:0-2745 GCA_003221655.1 Candidatus Rokuibacteriota bacterium | reverse complement strand
GGTCGTGGGCTATCGCGCACCGTCCTTCAGCATCAATCACGAACACCTCGCGATCCTGGCCGAGTCCGGCTACCGGTATGATTCCAGCTTTCATCCGTTCACGCTCCACGATCGGTACGCTCGGCTCGACAACCTCGGCACGCCGCTCAGCCCGGGCGTATACCCCACGAACGGGCACATCACCGAGCTCGCGCTCCCCGTGGAACGGTTCGGGCGCCTCCAGCTTCCGATCTCGGGAGGGGGCTACTTCCGTCTTTACCCAGGGGCTCTCTTCCGCCGACTCGTGCGGCGCGCGATTGCGCGTGATGGCCACTACATCATGTACCTCCACTCCTGGGAGTTCGATTCCGAGATGCCCCGCGTCAAGTTCCCAGGTTTCGGGTTGCGGTTCAGGCACTACAACAACCTCTCACTCACGGCCTCACGGATGCGAGCGCTCGTCACAATGCTGACCTCCATGCAGACGCGTTTCCTGACGGTGAGCGAGTTCCTCGAGGATCTTCCTCGAGGTCGTGCAGCGGCATAGCTCGCGGCCGGCGGTCCCGGACCGACGGTTCCAAAGAGGTCTGTCCCCGCCTCCCCCGTTCTCGAGCACCCCCTAAATGCGTATCCTCAACGTGGCTGGGGCCCGCCCGAACTTCGTGAAGATCGCTCCCTTGGTCCGGGAGATGCGTCGCCATCCGGCCATCGTGCCGCTTCTCGTCCATACCGGGCAGCATTACGACGAAGTCATGTCGGGACAGCTTTTTCGAGACCTGGAGATTCCTGCTCCCGACTTCAATCTCGAAGTCGGTTCGGCCTCTCACGCGGCGCAGACGGCAGAGGTGATGCGACGGCTCGAACCGGTCCTTCTCTCGACGCGCCCGGATCTTGTGCTCGTGGTGGGTGACGTGAACTCGACCCTGGCGGCCACCCTCACCGCAGTCAAGCTCGGGATCCCGGTGGCCCACGTCGAGGCTGGCCTTCGAAGCTTCGATCGCACCATGCCGGAGGAGATCAACCGGGTCCTCACGGACGCGATCGCCGACTTGCTCTTCGTCACCGAGGAGAGCGGCCGTGAGCATCTTCTCCGGGAAGGCATCAGCGCTGACAAGATCCACTTCGTCGGCAACGTCATGATCGACGCGCTCATGACGTTCCGACCTCACTGGCAGAACTCCGCGGTATTCGACCGTCTCGACCTGCACGAGAATCAGCCCTATGCCGTGCTCACACTGCATCGCCCGTCCAACGTGGACGATCCAACGAACCTGACGAAGCTTCTCGATGCCCTTCAGGACGTGGCGCGTCACATTCCGATCGTCTTCCCCGTCCATCCTCGCGTTCGAGCGCGCCTCGGGATGCAAGAAGAGGCTCGGGTGCCAACGCGCGATGCCGACGCGCTGTCCGCCGGCAAAGGCATTGCCTATCTGGACCCGCTCGGCTATCTCGACTTCATCGCCCTCATGAGCCGGGCGCGTTTGGTGTTGACTGATTCCGGCGGGATCCAGGAGGAAACCACGATCCTGGGCGTGCCCTGCTTGACCCTCCGGGACAACACCGAGCGGCCCGCTACCGTCACCTGGGGCACCAATCGTGTGATCGGGACCGATCCGAGGCGGATCGTGGAGGAGGCACTCCGGGCGCTCAACCACTCGCCTCGCACGAACGGGCCGCCGCCGTTGTGGGATGGGCAAGCGGCCAGCAGGATCGTCAAGGTCCTCGTCGAGCGCGGCCCGCGCGGCTTGATTTCGTGAAGCCTGGCAACGTGCAGCGATCTCCTGGAAGGGTGTCGAATCCTGACGACTTCTTCGACACCGATGGCGTACGGAAGGATCTTACCGGGCTGACCCTTCGAGGAGCCGCGGCGACGGTCGTCTCGCAGGCCGCGAGATTCCTCATCAGTATCGTCGGCACAATAGTGCTCGCTCGGTTGCTCACGCCCAGAGACTACGGCCTAATTGGGATGGTCGGGGCGGTTATCGGGTTCATCGCCATCTTCAGAGATCTCGGACTCGATTCGGCGGTGATCCAGCGCGCGGATGTCACCGCGAGCCAGGTCAACGCCTTGTTCTGGATCAACACTTCGACGGGTGTGGCTCTGGCCGTGGCGGCCGCAGCGATTGCTCCGTGTGTGGCGTGGTTCTACGGCGAGCCATCATTGACGTGGATCACGATCGTCTCCGCCCTCGCATTTGTGCTGGGAGGAAGTGTCGTTCAGCACGAAGCTCTGCTTCGGCGGCAGATGCGCTTCGCACGACTAGCCACGGTCGACATTGGCTCTATGCTCGTCGGCTTCGCGGCGGGTATTCTCCTTGCCTGGCGTGGTGCGGAGTACTGGGCGCTGGTTTTGAGCCAGCTCGTCACGGCCTTCGCGAGGGTCTGCGGACTGTGGGCCTGCCTGGATTGGCGCCCCCGCCTGGCGCCGCAGTTCGCTGGTATACGGCCGATGTTGGCCTTTGGTGCAAACCTGACCGGCTTCAGTTTTGTCAACTACTTCGCCCGGAACCTCGACAATCTGCTCATTGGGAGGTACTGGGGCGCGTCTCAGTTAGGACTCTATTCGCGCGGCTATCAGCTCATGACGCTTCCGATTGACCAGATCAACGGTCCGATCACGACAGTGGCAGTGCCAGCGCTGAGCCGGCTGGCCGATTCGCCCGAGCGTTACCGCAAGGCATATCTGCGGATCATCGAGAAGCTCGCGATGGTGACGATACCGCTGATGGTGTTCCTGATCATGACGTCTGACTGGCTCGTGGAAGT
>QHSV01000434.1 GCA_003221655.1 Candidatus Rokuibacteriota bacterium | reverse complement strand
AAGGATTGCGGTCGGCATGTGCGCCAGGGGACAACTGACCGACTTGCGGGAGTGAATTCGTGCTCCAGGAGTTGACCCACATGGTTGTCGACTTCGTCGCTGGGGGACTTGGAGTTACGCCCGCCGGAACGTCACGAACGGGCCGTTTCCACTTCCGACTCGTAGCCCGAGGTCAATCCTGCTCTTACCTGCTTTTCAAAAGGCCAAGTGTTTCAAGCAGCATGACACCGCCAGTGTGAGCAACCAAGTCGGCAAGTTGTAGACCTTTAACCGACCGCGAGTCTTGCTCGGACTTCACGTCGCAATACTGGTCGAGACCGAGCGCTGCGCTCAACGCTGCAGCGTGTCCCGGCGAGCCGAATATTCCATGATCGAGAAACGCACCAGTCTTTTGTCCTCCGTCAGTTTGTTCGCCCGGGCGATCTGGTCCAGTCCGCTGAGCGCCTCTGCTCCGAGCGAGGCCCGATCACCGCTCGGCATGACGAGAACGCCGACGCGGTAGTCTGCGAGTATGAGCTTCTGTATCCGGGGCGGAACCATCCGTCGACCAGTCCCGGTGCGGCTTGGAGGGGCAGGAACTGCCGGGAAGGGGCGTTTATGGACGTTTATGTCTCTTACGCTCCGCGGCGGTCACGAATCGGTCGCTCTGGAGAATACTTCATCGGAACGCCCAAGTAGTTCGCCCCGACGCCCATAGTCCGGCCGAGGAATGTCGGGAAGTTGACGGCGCGACGATGGCGACGCAGAACGCACCACAAGTTCCAGAGGCGCCGCCAGCGTGCGCCAGAGGTCACGTTGCCAGCACGATCCACGTACCAGCCCAGCGGCACGCGAACGAATACCGGGCGTATGACGGGCGCAAGACGGAGCCAAAGCTCGTAATCCTGGGACGACCTGAGACGCTCATCGAACAGACCGTGCGTCAACAGGAGATTGCGTCGGCAGACGATGGCCGATGTGGAGAACAGGTTTTCATGAAACAATTGCCGCTGAAGCGGGATGTTAGGCATGTAGACAGCGCCGTAATCGAGCAGCGACTCTGAGCCGTCCAGCCACCGGTGGTATTCAGAGTTGCAGAAGAAATTCGCGTCCGGATACCGGCGAATCGCCGCCTCTATACACGCGAGCTTCTCCGGCAACCACCGATCGTCGGAGTCCAGGAAGGCGATCCAATCCCCCACGGCGGCGCGAATGCCGGCATTCCGCGCCGCTCCCGGACCGCCGTGTGCGTTGCGGATAAGCCGAATGGGAAACGCTGTGATCTCCCGCTGCAGTTCTTCGATGATTGCCAGCGTGTCGTCGGTGGAGCCGTCGTCAGAGATGATTACCTCGAGCGGGAGAGTGGTCTGGGCGCGCACCGTCGCGATCGTCTCTCCGATGAAGGGCGAGGAGTTGTACGTCGGGCAGACGACCGAGATGCCGCCGACGCTCACGCGACGCCCTGCTGGTGCCACCACCGGTTGAACAGGAAGTGGCTGAACACCGACTCCGACGTGCGCGTGTCAGTGTCGGCCGAATCGAGCAGCACCGGGAGATTCTTAACATGACTTCCCGAACGGGACACTAGCTCGTCGCGCAACTCAGGCACATCTGATTATAACCAAGACGGACGCTGGTGTTCGGCGTAGCGCCCGGCTAGCGTGAGAGGAAAAAACGCAACTGCAGCCGTGAGCACGAACTGTCGAAGCCAAAGCGGGAGCCGCCGGCCTGTTGTGGCCGCCCTGATCCGGTCTGTATCCGGGGGGGGCGGAGCCATCCGTCGACCATTCCCAGTGCGGCGTGTAGGGGCACGAACTGCCTAGAAGGGTCTTTATGTCTCTTACGCTCGCCCCACCAATCAGGCAACCCACCATACGATCCCAAGGAGCGCGGCGACCGCCGCGTGCGCCCCGTGGCCAGCGATTCAGAGCGGGCACGGCTGGCGGAGGTCGACGACAAGAGCGCGGACGAGGTAAACCCCGACCAGGACGCTCACGACCGCCACGAGCAGGTACGGCAACGGCACCACCAGCCCGCCGGTCACCATCCACCGTAGGGCGAGGGCCAGGAGAGCGACGTTCCATATGATGCCGACGTAGACATTGGGGGCTCCGCCGAACAACCGGGCATACGGCGTCTTCACGACGATGGCGCAGGACGACGTGTCCGCGCCGCACGTCGTGAACAGCGCCCCGAGACCGTGGCGAAGCCTGGGCCATCGATCGAGCATCAGCGCCGTGAAGTACAGATTGATGAGTAGCGCTGGGACTGTAAGCGCAGCCAGCACGACCGCCAGGGCCATTGGCACGCGAGCCGGTCCTCCCTCTCGTCGACATTTTCGATTCGACCGTCGACCATTTTCAACTATCGTAGACGCGGCATTCGGGACACTCGTCACGCCTATGAGCGGCTCCAGATCTCGACGGCGCGGTCACTTGCTCGAGGTCGGCCGATGACGGCCGCCGGCGAGCCGACCCGCGTCGAGCGCTCGAGCGCCCTGTACGCCCGATTGCTGGGCCCTGCGTGGCTCGACCTGCACCCGGCGATCCGCTCGCTCCACTTGACGGCCGGCGCGGCTACCGGCCGGTTCGAATTTCTTCGCGGTCGTGGGTTGGCTGCTCGCCTCGCCTGCTGGGTGCTTTGCCTTCCGTCATCCGCAACGGCGCTCGACGTGCGGCTCACGATCGATCGCGACGCTGACTCGGAGGTATGGACGCGGGCGTTCGGTCGGCGGCTGCTCGTCACGACCCAGCGGGAGCTACCTGACGGGTCGCTGGCCGAACGCTTCGGAGCGCTGGAGTTTCGCTTTCACCTCCGGGTGGTCGAGGACACTTTGACGTACATGCAAGCGGGCGCGGCCGTCGCGCTCGGGCGGCTACGCGTTCCGTTGCCGCGATGGATGTCCCCTGGGGTCGCGGCACGAGAGGCATGCGTGTACGGACGAGGCCCGCACGTCCAGGTCAGGATCTCGATGCCCCTGATCGGGTTGGTGATGTCGTACGAAGGCTGCATTCAGAGGGAGCGGCCATGATCCCAACGGCCCTGTGGCTCCTCGCCATCCAGGGTGCCATCGGCGCCTTCGACACTTTGTACTACCACGAGTGGTGCGCGCGCCTCCCCGCGCGTGGCTCGGTCGCGGCCGCCGAATTGAGGCTGCACGCCGCGCGCGACTTCCTATACGCGGTGATCTTCGGCACATTGCCGTGGGTGTCGTGGGAAGGCGTCTGGGCCGCTACGCTTGTCGCGATCTT
>QHSV01000160.1 GCA_003221655.1 Candidatus Rokuibacteriota bacterium | reverse complement strand
GTTCCGGCGCGACCTCGCGGCCCTGGCGGCCAGGGAGGGCCGGCCGGCGCTCCACAAGCGGCTCACCGTCGAGGCGCCCGCGGTGGCGCGGCGGCTTCACCCGAACGACCAGGTGCGCGTGGTGCGCGCACTCGAGGTGGTCCGTGCGGGTGAGACTCTGCTGCCGCAGTCAGGCTGGCGCGATGTCTGGCCCTACGCGGTGACGTATTTCGGCTTGACCATGGACCGCAAGGCGCTGGCCCGGCGCCTCGAGTCGCGGGCTGCCGCATTTGTCGCCGCGGGGCTCCAGGCCGAGGTCGAGCGTTTGCTCGAGCGAGGCTTCGACCCCTCGCTGCCCTCGCTCCAGTCGATCGGGTATCGCGAGTTCGCGCAGGTCGTGCGTGGCGCCCTCACGCCGGTCGAGGCCCTGCGCCGCATGCAACGCGACACGGTGCGCTATGCCAAGCGCCAGTGGACCTGGTTCGCGCGCGAGCCCGGCATCGAGTGGATCGACGTCGAGAGAGCCGGAGGTGCGAGCGGCACGGCCGACGCGATCGCATCGAAGCTCGCCCGGGGAGGGGTGCTCGGGTGAGACGTCCGGCGAACGGCACCCGAAATGCGCAGGAACGCGCTGTCATCGGCGCGTTGCGACGCCCGTCGCAGCGCCGCTGGGAGGTCGACGAGTCGCTGGAGGAGCTGGCGGGACTGGTGGTCGCGGCCGGCGGCACCGTCGTTGGACGCGTCACCCAGGAGCGGGCGGCACCGACGCCGGCCCTTTACTTCGGCCGCGGCAAAGTCGAAGAAATCGGTGAGGGCGCCCGCGCGGCGTCTGCCGACCTCTTCGTCTCCGACGACCAGCTCTCGCCGATCCAGGAGCGAAACATTTCGCAGGCGCTCGGCATCAAGGTCATCGACCGGACGGCGCTGATCCTCGACATCTTCGCCCAGCGCGCGCGCACGAGCGAGGGCAAGCTCCAGGTCGAGCTGGCGCAGCTGACCTACCTGCTGCCGCGGCTGATCGGCCAGTGGACTCACCTCGAGCGCCTGGGCGGCGGCATCGGCACGCGGGGACCCGGAGAAACCCAGCTCGAGTCCGACCGGCGCGTGATCCGGCGCAAGGTCATGCAGATCCGCCGACAGCTCGAAGGGGTCCAGGTCCATCGACGTCTCCAGCGCCAGGGACGCCGCAAGGCGGGCGTCCCGGTGGTCGCGCTCGTCGGCTACACGAACGCCGGGAAGACGACGCTGCTGAACCGCCTGGCCGGCTCTCGACTCACGACCGCCGACCAGCTGTTCGTGACGCTGGACCCCGCCGCGCGCCTGGTGCACCCGCAGAGTGGCCGCCAGTTCGTCCTCACCGACACCGTCGGTTTCATCCGCAAGCTCCCGCACGAGCTCGTCGCCGCGTTCCGCGCGACCCTCGAGGAGCTGGCCGACGCCGATGTGCTGCTGCACGTCGTGGACGCGAGCCATCCCGCCATCGAGGAGCACATGCGTGCGGTCGACGACCTCCTGCGCGAGCTCGGCGTCGCCGATCGTCCGACCGTGCTGGCGATGAACAAGATCGACCGGCTGGAGACCGACCCGACGCCGCTCGTGACCCGACGTGACGGTATCGCCATCTCCGCGGCCACCGGCGTGGGTTTCGACGGGCTCCTGGCTGCCATCGAACGCGCCCTGCCGCCGGTCGGGAGCCTGACGCTCCGAATTCCGCACGCGGATGGGGCCGCACTGGCGCACTGCTACGAGCGTGGCCGCGTGCTCGCGCGCCGCGACGGCCCCGGGTACGTCGAGCTCGACGTCGATCTTCCGATCGGGCTTCTGCGCGCCCTGGCGCGCTACCGTGTCGCCGAGCCCCAGTCCATCCTCGGGATGATAGACTGAGCGCTCCCCATGGGACTCGCCAACTGGCTGACGCTGCTCCGGATCTTGCTGATCCCGGTGTTCGTGACGCTCCTCGTCTACCGGCGGCCCGGCGTGGCGTTGCTCGTGTTCGCGGTTGCCGCATTCACGGACCTGCTCGACGGTTGGGTGGCGCGACGCCACAAAGACGAGAGCACGCTCGGCGCATTCCTCGATCCGACGGCGGACAAGCTCCTGCTCACCGCGTCGTTCGTCACGTTGACCTATCTCAAGGCCCTGCCGTTCTGGATCGCGGCGGTCGTGATCAGCCGCGACGTCATCCTGGTGGTCGGCGCGCTGCTGATCTACATGCTTGGCGGCCGCATCCGCCCGCGCCCGACGTGGGCGGGGAAGGCGGCCACGTTTTTCCAGGTCCTCACGGTGCTGACCGGTCTGCTGGCGCGCTTCTTCCAGATCCAGCTGGCCCCCAAGCCCGTGCTCTGGCTCGCGGCGGCGTTCACGATCATCTCGGGACTGCAATACATCATCCAGGGCATGCGATTTCTCAACGCGCCCCCCGTAGAGCGGGAGGAGTCTCCTGAAGACGCCCTCTACCGTTGAGCGGACCGGCGTGACTGTGGCCGCGGTCAGGCCGAGGTCGCCGGCGGCCGCGGCAGGTCTCGCCGGCGGTGACCGGATCGTGGCGGTCAACGGCCACCGGCTCCGGGACGTGATCGACTTTCACTTTCACGCCGGCGCCGTGCGACTGGAGCTGTCCGTCGAGCGGGCGGGCATCGTCACCGTGCGGCGGCTCGACCGCCGCGGGGCCGATCTCGGGCTTGAACTGGCCGCCCCGCGCCCCGGTGACATCGCGACCTGCGCGAACAAGTGCGTCTTTTGCTTCATCCACCAGCTCCCGAAAGGCATGCGCAAGAGCCTCTACGTGAAGGACGACGACTTCCGGCTATCGTTCCTGCACGGCAACTACATCACGCTCAGCGACCTCGACGAAGGCTCGTTCGAGCGCATCATCGAGCAGCGCCTCTCGCCATTGTATATCTCGGTCCACGCCACCGACCCGGAGCTGCGGCACGCGCTTCTCGGTCGGCCGCGGCACTCTGCCGAAATCCTTCCGCGGCTCGAGCGGCTCGCAAAGGCCGGGATCCGGATGCACGCGCAGATCGTTCTGTGCCCGGGTCTCAACGACGGTCCCCATCTGGAGCGAACGGTGTTCGAGCTGGTGCCGCTCCATCCTCGAATCGTGACGACCGCGATCGTTCCGGTCGGGCTGACACGATATCGAGAACGGCTTCCGGCGCTCCGGAGCCTGGCGCCAGCCGAAGCGCGGGCGCTGGTGGCGACCACCGAGCAGTGGCAGCAGCGGTGGCTCGCCGAGCTCGGCAGTCGATTCGTGTTCCTTGCCGACGAGATCTATCTGCTCGCCGGTCTGACGCTACCGCCGGCGGCGGTGTACGAGGGCTTTCCGATCGCCGAGGACGGCATCGGCCTCGTGCGACGGTTCGAAGACGGTTTCGCCCGCACGGTGGGCCGGAGGCGGGCATCCACGCCGGGCGGCGCCATGACCATCGTGACGGGCGAGATGTTCGCCCCGCGCCTGGCCTCGCTGCTCATCCACGCCGGCTTCGATCCAGCGACGGCTCGCGTTGCCGCTGTCCCCAACGACTTCTTCGGCCCGGCGATCGGAGTGGCGGGCCTCTTGACCGGGCGCGACATTCAACGTCACCTGGCGACGCGGCCGGACCTCGGCCGGGCCGTGCTGGTGCCGGCCGTGGCGCTGCACGACGTCGACGGTGTCTTCCTGGACGATACAACCCCCGCCGACCTGGCACGCGACCTCGGGGTGCCGGTGAGGGTCGTCCCGCCGACACCGGGCGCACTCCTCAAAGCGATTCGCGACGCCTGACTCGGATGGTGCGGTAGTCGTGCGTTTCGCAGGCGGTCGCGGTACAACGAGATGATCCGCCCGATCATCGCCATCGTCGGTCGTCCGAACGTCGGCAAGTCTACCCTCTTCAACCGTCTGGTCGGCCGGCGTCAGGCGCTCGTCCGCGACACGCCCGGCGTGACGCGGGACCGGCTCTACGGACGCGTCAGCTTCGAGCGCTGGCAAGCCACGGTGATCGACACCGGTGGGTTCGATCCGTCGTCCGAGGAGCCCCTGATCGAGGGCGTCCGCCGCCAGATACTCACTGCGGTCGACGAGGCGGACTTCGTCCTGTTCGTGGTCGATGCGCGGGAGGGCGCCACCGCGCTCGACCTCGAGATCACGCGGATCCTCCGGCGCGCGGGTCGGGTCGTGGTGCTGGCGGCGAACAAGGTCGACGTCGGAGCGCAGGAGAGCGCGCTGGCGGATCTCTACCGACTGGGGTTCGGCGATCCGGTTCCCGTCTCGGCCGAGCACGGGCGAGGCGTCGGGGAGCTGCTCGAGGTGCTGCGCGCACGCGTGCCGACGCCCCCGGCGCCCGCCGTGAAGCCGGCGGCGCCCGTCCACGTCGCCGTCGTGGGACGTCCGAACGTCGGCAAGTCTTCGCTCGTGAACGCGATGATCGGGGCCGAGCGTGTGCTCGTCCACGAGGCGCCTGGAACGACGCGCGACGCCGTCGACACGACCCTCGTCTACGAGGGGCGCACGTACGTGCTCGTGGACACCGCGGGCATCCGGCGAAAAGGGCGGGTGCAGGAGCCGCTCGAGAAGCTCGCGGTCGTCATGGCGCTCAAGAGCCTCGAGCGTTGCCAGGTGGCGCTCGTGGTGCTCGACGCCTCGGAGGGCGTCGCGGCCCAGGACGCGCACATCGCTGGTTACGCCAACGAGGCCGGCCGGGCCGCCGTCCTTGTCGTCAACAAGTGGGACCTGGCGCCCCGAGGACTGATCCGGAAGGCGGAGGTCATGGAACAGATCCGCGACCGGTTGCCGTTCCTCGACTACGCGCCGGTGTGCTTCACGTCGGCCACGCGAGCCGAGGGAATTCCCGAGCTCTTCGACACGATCGACCAGGTGGCGGCGGAGGCCCGGCGGCGCATTCCCGGCGACGCTGTGACGGAGGCCTTGCGGGCGGCGATCGCCCGGCGCCCGGCGTCAATGCGCGGCGCCGCGCTGACGATCCAGTCCGCCTCGCAGGTGGCCATCCAGCCGCCCACGTTCGCGCTTCGAGTGAACCGGCCCGGCGACATCCACTTCTCCTACGAACGCTACCTCGTGAAGTCCCTCCGTCACGCCTTCGGGCTTGCAGGGTCTCCGATCCGGCTCTCGCTCCGAAAGGCGATGACATCGCGCACACGCGCGACCCGCGTGCGCCAGTGAAGCTCGGAGGGTGGCGGACGACCCCCCTGTTGGCGCGGCTCCTCCTGGCCCTCGTGCTCGTGGCCGGAGCGATCGTGGTGTGGTCGAGCTCGCGCCATCGTGCCTTCTACTTCAGCGAGGCTCCGCCGCCTGGCGAGCGGGGCGGCGCAAACCCCGCGCGATCGGCGTTCGGGCCCGCGGCGCCTGGAGGCCTCGCGGCCGCGGGTTCCGCCGAGCCCTCGGTCGCACCAGGGCGCGGCCCGTCGCTTCCGGACACCGTCGACCGTATCCAGCTGCGCGTCGCCGACCCGGTGCCGTCCCGGCTCCCGGCTGAAGGCGTTCCGTCTGGCTGGGCGGCGAAGGAGTTCACGGGCCGGGCGTCGGTCGAGCTCGTCCGCGACGGGGGGCGTCTTGCCCTCAAGCTCAAAAGCGAGCAGTCATCGTTCGCCCTCTACCGTGACGTCGTCATCGATCTCAACGAGTTCCGGTTCCTCTCGTGGTCCTGGAAGGTCGTCCTCCTGCCGGCCGAGGGAGACGTGCGCGAGCGCGCCCGGGACGACCAGGCCGCGCAGCTGTACGTGATTTTCCCGCGCTGGCCGTCGCCCCTCACGAACAGCGACGTGATCGGCTACGTCTGGGACAGCCGTGCTCCGGTCGGCGCTCGAGTCACGAGCACGAAGGCCAGAAACGTCAAGATCATCGTCGTCGCGTCCGGAGGGAGCCCGCGCGATACCTGGCGCGTCGAGCACCGTAACGTCGCCCAGGACTACGCCGCGCTCTTCGGTCGGCACCCTCCCCGGGTGGGCCGGGTCGCGATCATGATCGACACCAACGACACCGGGGGAGCCGCCGAAGCCCTCGTCGGCGACATCGTCTTCGCCAGGAGGCCCGCCGAAAGCATGGAAATCCCAACGTCTATGCTAAGATGACGCGCATGGCGGATCCTGAGCGACGGCGCGGCGAGCCCGATGACGACGAAGCGCGTTTCGAGGACGAAGGGCGGCGGTCGATTTTTTCTGCGCTCTGGTTCCGCACGATCCTCGTGGTAGTCGTTCTCGGCGTGGTGGCCGCCGTCGCAGTTCCCTACGTCCTCGAGCTCGCGAACCAGCCACCTCCAAAGCCGACGATCGTCACGAGACCCGAGCCACTGGCACCGCCGCCCGCACCCGTCGCGCCGCCGCCCGCGACTACGCCGGCCCCATCGCCCTCTGCAGAGAAGCCGCCCGTCGCAGAGAAACCACCCGCGGCGGAGAGGCCCGCGCCGTCGCCGATGTCCGAATCCGAGAAGCCCGCGGCGGCGAAGAAAGCGGACGCGAGCAAGAGCGCCGTCGCGAAGGAGCCGGCGGCGCCGCGTTCGGCGAAAGCGGCGGCGGCGAAGGTCGCCACGGCACCGGGCGGTGCGTACTTCGTTCAGGTTGGAGCCTTCAAGAGTCAAGAGACGGCCAAGCGGCTCGCGACGCGTCTGCGCGAGCTGAAGTACAACGTGGAAGAATCGTCGACGAGCGGAGCGCAGGCGGGCCGCAGTGACGCGGCATCACCGCGCTCCGGCGACGCCCCGGCGGGAAGCGACAGGTACGACGTGTACGTGACGGGCGGCGCGCCGGGCGACATCACCGCGAAGCTCGCCGCGAAGGGACTCACCGCCGAGCCGTCCAGCGGCGGTGTGGTCGTGAAGCCGAGTCTTCCGTTGCGCGACGCGGTCGCGCTCTCCAAGGATCTCGCCGTCGACGGGCTCAAGGTGCAGGTGCGGCGCGCCGGCGCCTCCGCGCCGGCGCCGTCGGCCGGCGGCGCCGCGATGAGCGGCGGCGACTCTCTCTACCGCATACGCGTCGGCCCGTTCGACGATCGGGCGGCCGCGACGTCTACGCTCCGCGAGCTCGAGCAGCGCGGCTACACACCATTTATCGCGCGAGGCGGGCAGTGACCGCCGGAGACGCGTGGGCTCGCCGGGCCGCGCCTCCAGGGGGAGGTGACCTCCAACCGTGACCAAGAACGATCTGGTCAATTCCGTCGCGAATCACGGGCTCTCGAAACGGCAGTCGTCGTCGGTCGTCGAGTCGGTCTTCGACATCATTTTTCGGTGCTTCGAGAAGGGTGAAGACGTGAAGATCGTGGGCTTCGGTCATTTCCGGATCCGCCGGAAGGCCTCGCGGCGTGGCCGGAATCCACAGACCGGCGAGTCCATCGAGATCACGGCACGCAAGGTGCTCACGTTCAAACC
Organism: Candidatus Rokuibacteriota bacterium; assembly: GCA_003221655.1. Classification (GTDB taxonomy): domain Bacteria; phylum Methylomirabilota; class Methylomirabilia; order Rokubacteriales; family CSP1-6; genus AR31. The sequence goes on along the minus strand of QHSV01000160.1, from coordinate 7,244 downwards.
GAGCAAGGGGCTCAAACAACGGATCAACACACAAACGGCGTGACGACGGAAGTCGCGGAGAAGCTCTACTATCGCATCGGCGAGGTCGAGGCCATCACGGCCGTCCCGGCGTACGTGCTCCGCTACTGGGAATCAGAGTTCAAGCTCCTCCGGCCGAAGAAGAACCCGGCTGGCCAGCGCCTGTACCGCCCACGCGACCTCGAGCTCGTTCAGCGGATCAAGGTCCTGCTCTACGACGAACGGCTGACGCTCGAGGGGGCCAAGAAGCGGCTCATCGCCGAATCGCGTCGCACGGACCAGCTCGAACTCGGGATGAAGGAAGTCGCCTACGCGGAAGCGCTCCGGCGCATCCGTGACCGCCTCGGGACCCTGCGCTCGCGCCTCGGTTCTTGAAGCGGCCCGCGATATCTGCGACAATTCTCGCTTGACGGTCGGGGCGTGGCGCAGCCCGGTAGCGCACATGACTGGGGGTCATGGGGTCGCTGGTTCAAATCCAGTCGCCCCGACCATTTTCTCCTCTATGTCCGTCGTGATGCTCACCAACGATGACGGCGTCCACGCTCCGGGCCTCGCAGCGCTCGAGAGGGCGCTCGCCGAGCTCGGGGACGTCTACGTCCTGGCGCCCGAGCGCGAGCAGAGCGCTTGCGGGCATGCGCTGACGCTGCACCGGCCTCTCCGGCCGCATCAACTCGGCGAGCGTCGGTTCGCGGTCAACGGCACGCCATCCGATTGCGTGAATCTCGCCGTCCTGGGCTTCCTGCCGGCGCCACCCGTCCTGGTGGTGTCGGGCATCAATCACGGCGCCAACCTCGGTGACGACGTCACATACTCCGGCACCGTCTCGGCCGCCATGGAGGGGACACTCCTGGGAGTACCGTCGATCGCGGTGTCGCTCGTGGACGGAGGCGATCTCGACACCGCCGCCCGCGTGGCGCGAATGATCGCGTCGCGCGTGCTGGTGGCAGGACTCCCGGCGAAGACGCTGCTCAACGTGAACGTGCCGGCGCGGGCGCCGCGAGGGATCCGGTTGACGCGCCTGGGGCACCGCGTGTACCTGGACAAGATCGTGGAACAGGCCGACCCTCGCGGTCGAAGCCACTACTGGCTCGGCGGCGGGGCGGCGAAGTGGGAGGCTCTCGACGGCACCGACATGGGCGCGGTGCACGAGGGCTACGTCTCGCTGACGCCGCTCCACCTCGACCTCACCAATCATCGCGCGCTGCTACAGCTCGACGACTGGCCGGCCGGCCTGAACGCCCAGCTCCTGAGCGCGACCGAGCGCGCGCCCCGCCGCGTGTCGCGCGCCACCCCAAAGAGGAAGCCCCGGAGAGGGTAGTGGAGCGGGCGCGCGACGCGTACGAGACGGCCCGCGCGCGGATGGTTGAGGAGCAGCTCGTGCGCCGCGAGATCACCGACGAGCGCGTGATCGCCGCGATGCGGCGGGTGCCGCGTCATCTCTTCGTCGAGGAGGCACTGGGTGATCGCGCCTACGGCGACCATCCCCTGCCGATCGGCGAGGAGCAGACGATTTCCCAGCCCTACATCGTCGGGCTCATGACGCAGCTCCTCGAGCTTCACGGCCACGAGAAGATCCTCGAGGTCGGCACCGGCTCGGGCTACCAGACGGCGGTGCTCGCCGAGCTCGCCCGGCGCGTTTGCTCGATCGAGCGGTTACCGCGCCTGGCCGAGCGGGCGCGCGCGCTCCTCGAGCGGCTCGGCTACGAGAACGTGTGGGTCCGCGTCGGCAGCGGCACGCTCGGCTGGCCCGACGAAGCGCCGTTCGATGGGATACTGGTCACGGCCGGGGGCCCATCGGTGCCTCCGCCGCTCTTCCAGCAGCTCGGTGAGGGCGGGCGCATGGTGGTGCCGGTCGGGGACGCGGTGAACCAGACGCTGACCGTCGTCGAGAAGATCCGCGGCGAAATGAAGACGCGTCCGTGTGGCGAGTGCAAGTTCGTGAAGCTGGTCGGAAAGTACGCCTGGGAGGCGTGACGACCTTGTACAATGACCCCGTCGCGTCGGGGCGTAGCGCAGCCTGGTAGCGCGCACGGTTCGGGACCGTGAAGTCGGAGGTTCAAATCCTCTCGCCCCGACCATCTCTCCGCCCGTCCGGCGGCCGGTCACCTGGTCGCCGGGCGGACGACGAACATCCGAGCCACAACCGGTGAGCAGATCAAAATCGGCCGCTGAGATCATCGTCGAGGGCCGGGTCCAGGGCGTGGGCTATCGCAACTACGCGCAGCGTCGCGGCTCGAGTCTCGGCCTCGCCGGATACGTCATGAACCTCAAAGACGGACGGGTGCGCGCGCGCGCCGAGGGTCCGCGCCCGGTCATCGAGGCGTTCATCCGCGAGCTCGGCAAAGGGCCGCCCCTCTCCCGTGTCGAGAACGTGAAAGTCCGCTGGTTACCGCCGTCGGGTCGCTTCGCCGCCTTCGGCATCCGCTACGCGGAGTTCGAGCAGTGAGAGCGGGTGCGATCCGCGAGGGCACGATGTTGGGGCTCGCCACGCTCGGGCTGATGATCGCGCTCGGCCCGGCGACCGCTCACGCCGAGCCCGTCGCGGGTCCGCGCGACCCACAACGCGCGCACGAGGTGAAGCCCGGCGACACCCTGACCGCGCTCGCGAAGAAATACGGCCTCACCGTCGCGGCCATCGTCAAGGCCAACCGGCTGCCCGGCCCCGACGCCGTCCTGAGAGTGGGCCAGCGCCTTGTCATTCCGTCTCCGGGCACGCCCGTCGCGCGCCGGGGGAGCGTACCCCAGCCGCGCGCCGCCGCCCGCCCCGTGGCGGCCGCCGGCACGCCGCCGCCGGCAAGGCTCGTCCTCGGGGTACCCGACTTCGACGGCGCGGCGCCGGCCTTCGCATGGCCCGCCGATGGTACGGTGATCTCGACCTTCGGCCAGCGCAAGAGCGGCTGGCATGGCGGCATCGACATCAAGGCGCCACTCGGGACGCCGGTGCAGGCCGCGGCGGCCGGGGTTGTCGTCGCGAGTGGGGTGGAGACGGGTTACGGGCTCGTCGTCAAGATCGAGCACCAGCATGGCTTCATGACCGTCTACGCTCACAACGACGTCAACCTCGTCGAGGTAGGCGACCGCTTGGACGCGGGGGAGATGATCGCGCTGGTCGGCCGGACCGGACGGGCGACGACCTATCATGTACATTTCGAGATCCGGCACGACGGACAGGCTTACAATCCGCTCTATCTGCTGCCGCTGCCTCCGCGGTTCGCGCAGGTCGACGAGACGTCCCTGAGACCGCATGAGTGACGAAGCCGAAGAGATCGTTCCCGACCAGCCACTCGACACGCTCGTCGACGAGGTCGACCACGACGTCCGCGAGGAGACGCGCGAGACCAGCCGCGAGAACCTCAGAGTCTACTTGAAGGAGATCGCGGGGATCCCGCTCCTGTCGCGCGAGGAGGAGGCGGCGCTGGCGCGGCGCGTGCGCGCCGGCGACGCTGAGGCCAAGGCGCGGTTCACCGAGGCGAACCTGCGGCTCGTCGTCCAGATCGCCCGTCGGTACCTGAACCGCGGCCTCCCGCTGCCGGATCTGATCGAGGAAGGCAACCTCGGTCTCCTGCGCTCGGTCGAGAAGTTCGACCCGGAGCGGGGCACGCGCTTCTCGACGTACGCGACATGGTGGATCCGTCAGCAGCCGGTGTCGCTCGAGACCCCCGTCGGCGAGGGGCAGGGCCGCGTGAGCGATCTCGTCGCGGACCCGTCGACGGACCCGAGCGACGCGCTCGCATCGCTCTTCCGCGAGCGCACCGATCTCGTCTCGGTGCTCGACGACCTCGCGGCGAACGAGCGCACTGTGTTGCGCAGGCGCTTCGGCCTGGAGGGCGATCCCCCCGAGAATCTCGAGACGATCGGCCGGCGGCTCGGGCTGACCCGCGAGCGGATCCGCCAGATCGAGGGGGCGGGGCTCCGAAAGCTCCGCGCGCTCCTGGCCGCGCGCGGAGTCGACGCGTCCGACCTCTTCTGACCCCCAGCCGGGACGTGGCGCCGGGGCCGTGGCTCGGGGTGACGGGTGGGGTCGCTCGACCACGCGGCACGCGTCCGCTGCTCCTGTGCGGCTGGGCTCCATCCGGGCGCGTTGCGCCCGTCGTCGCTGGGAGGGAACGGGTCGCGCCGACCCCACCCGTCACCCCGAGCCACGGCCCCGGCGCCACGTCCCGTTGACGCGACTCGGCCGTGGTGACATGCTCCTGCGATGCGGATCGCCGCGGTCGAGCCGATCGTCGTCGATGTCCCGCTGCGCACGCCGGTCCACGGTGTGCACGGCATGACCGCGGTTCAGCGCAGCCTCCTCGTCCGGGTCGAGACCGAGACCGGGTTCGAGGGCTGGGGGAATGTCGATCCGACGCCCGGCTACTCGCCGGTGTCTGCGGAGCAGGTGCATGCTTCAGTACGGGCGGTGGCGCCGGCCCTCGTCGGCGCCGATGCCTTCAACCTGAACGCCGCCCTCGCCCGCATGGACCGCGCGATGACCGAGGCCTCGGAGGCGAAGGCCGCCGTCGAGATGGCGCTCGTCGACCTCAAAGCCCGTGCGCTCGGCTTGCCGGTCCACGCGCTCCTCGGGGGCCGGGTGAAGGACGCCATCACGCTCAACGCCTGGATCGGGACGGTCGCGCCGGAGCAGGCGGCCCGCGAAGCCTGCGCGTGGTGCGAGCGCGGCTTTCGGACGGCCAAGATCAAGATCTCGGGCGCGACCGACGAGGGGGTCGAGCGGGTCGCCGCCGTCCGCGCCGCGGTCGGCACACGCATGGCGCTCCGCGTGGACTTCAACGAGAGCCTCACCGTCGATGAGGCGATCGCGTTCATTCCCCGCCTCGAGCCCCATGCCCTGATGCTGGTCGAGCAACCGATCCCGCGTCACGACCTCGCCGGCCTCGCCCGGATCCGGCGCCGCATCGGCATCCCGCTCATGGCGGACGAGAGCGTGTCCGACCCCGCCGCGCTCGTGGAGATCATCCGGCGCGAGGCGGCCGACCTGGTCAAGCTCAAGGTGATGAAGCAAGGCGGGCTCCTGCGGACCCGAGCCATGGTGGAGTGCGCGGCGGCGGCCGGGCTCGGGGTCGTCCTCGGCCACGGATTCGGCCTCACCCTCTCGACGCTCGCCGAGGCGGCCGTCGCGGCGGTGAGCGAGGCGGTGATCGACGGGTGCGAGGCGGTGGGGCCTCTCAAAATGGCCGGCGACGTCGTCGTCGATCCGGTTCGGCTCGACGCGGGCGTGATCCGTCTCCCGGACACGCCCGGCCTCGGTGCGACCGTCGACCCGGCCGCCCTCAAGCGTTATCGTGTCGATCTTTGACCAGGAGAGGTAGCGCATGAAGAACGGATTCAAGGTCCTCGACAGCGACCTGCACACGATGGAGCCGGACGGCCTCTGGGAGAAATACCTGGATGCCCCGTTCAAGAAGTTCGCCCCACAGTTCACTCGGGGCTCGGAGAACGCGTCGAACCAGCCCGTCATCCGGATCGGCGCGCTCGAGATCGGGGAGATGTCGAAGCGACGCCAGACTGCGGTCGTGGGCAAGGATCTCCAGCAGCGCGCCTTCGCCCGCCACCCGCACTACGAGGTCGCGCATGCGCGCGGCTACGATTCCGAGTCGCACGTCGCGGCCATGGACATCGAGGGCATCGACGTCGCCGTGATCTACGGCACGCGCGGGCGCCAGGTACTCATGCACGACGACCTCGAGCCCGAGGTCGCCGCCGCCCTGGCGCGGGCCCACAACGACTGGACGCGCGACTTCTGCGCCTATGATCCACGCCGGTTGAAATTCGCCGCGCAGGTCGCGTTTCACGACGTCGGGCTGGCGATAAGGGAAGCGAAGCGCGCCGTACGCGAGCTGGGCGCGGTCGCGGTGATCGGCAACCCCAACCCGGTGGGAGGCCGGCACATCCACGACCCGGAGTTCGAGCCACTCTGGGACGCGATCGAGGAGCTGGAAGTCCCCGTGGGCTTCCATCCGACCGGCCAGTCGTCGCTGCGCGACGACATTGCGCGGCGCTATCTCGACCATCCGAACGGGCGCGTCATCGGCGTCGCCGGGCGCAATCCCATGGAGCTGATGCTCGCCTTTGCCAGTGTCGCGGCCGGCGGCGTGCTCGAGCGACATCCCGGGCTGCGGTGCGCGTTTCTCGAGGGCACCTGTGGCTGGCTCCCGTGGTGGCTCTGGCGCCTCGACGAGGCATGGGAAAAGTTCGGGCCCGGCTCCGAGGTGCAGGTGTCGCAGCTCCCGAGCCAGTATTTTTTCCGCCAGTGCTACGTGGCCACTGACGCCGACGAGAAAGTGCTCAAGCAGGTGGTCGAGGCGGTCGGCGACGACAACATCGTCGTCTCGACCGACTACCCGCACTCCGACGGGCTCTTCCCGCATGCGATCGAGGAGTTCGTCGCGATCGAGGGCGTGAGCGACAAGACCAAGGCGAAGATCCTCTGGGACAATTGCGCGCGCCTCTACAAGCTGAACGGCATCCGGTGAGTCAGGGCAACGTCACGATTGCGAACGACGTGAGCCGAAGCTCTTTGTCCACGTGAGGGCGTAAGCGCCGGTCCGCGCGGCGGCGGTCCGGGAGGATATCAGTCGCGCGCTGCCGTCGCTCGCCGTGGCGCCGGTCGACCAGCACCTGAACCGTGGTGTCACCGGTGAAGTGCTGCTGGAGATAGTTCGCCAGCCTCGCGTCGCCTCGCGAGACGATGAACAGGAAGCGGTCCGGCGTGCCCGTCAGGGTCGTGGCGCCACCGTCACCGGTCTCTCAAGATGCTCACCCGGGTGACTATATCGTACGGGGCATGCCAACCACGCACTTATAGTGCGTTGGGCAACCCCTTGGAACGCCCGGGACCCACGCCCGATCAGGTCTCGAGCCCACGGGGATACAATCGTTTGGTTGCCTTGGAAGGCACGGGCCCCATGGCTTCGATGGATGGAACAGCGGTGTCCTGGCGAGCGACCGACGGCACACGCAACGGCGCGCGACCGAGCGTGATAGGCTCGGTGTAGCCGGCATGTCGTCGCGCAAGCGCCGCAAGAGTCGCGAGCGCCGCCGTCGCACGGCGGCGGAGTGGCTGGCCCGGCTCAAGGGCAGCGACGGGAAGGTAGTGGTCCATCTGCCCCCGGACTTCGTGCTCTGGGTGCTCGCTGGCCTTCTCGCCCACCTGGATCGCCGTGGCGACGTGCAGCTGGCTGACCTCGCCGAGGGCGCGCTCCTTCACGGGGGCGGCCTGGCTG
>QHSV01000433.1 GCA_003221655.1 Candidatus Rokuibacteriota bacterium | reverse complement strand
CCTGGCCGAGTACGCTCCGCAGCGTCGTCTGCGCGATCTGCGAGGTCGCGTAGAGATAGTCCTGGACCGCGATCACCGCGCGCTCCGGGTCGACCACCCGGAAGTAGATGACGGCGCTGACCTTCAGGGACACGTTGTCGCGCGTGATCACGTCTTGCGGCGCCACGTCGAGCGCCACGGTCTGGAGGCTCACCTTCACCATCTTGTCGATGAGGGGCACCAGCAGGACGAGCCCCGGCCCGTTGCCCTGCCCGCCCGGGTTCAAGATCGCCTTGGTGCTGCGGCCCAGGCGGAAGATGACCGCCCGCTCGTACTCGCGCAAGATGCGCGCAAAGGAGCCGATGAAAAAGAGAGCCACCAGGAGGGCGACGATGAGCAGCAGCGAGTCCATCGTGATCATGTGACTCCTCCCTTGGCCTCCGCCTTGGTGACCTTCAGCGTGAGCCCGTCCACTGCGACGATCCGCACCTGGCCGCCGATCTCGACGGGCTCGCCCTCGGTGACCGCACGCCAGATCTCTCCGGAAACCATCACCTGGCCCTCCGGGGCGAGCCGCTCCCGGGCACTGCCGGTCTTGCCGATGAGCCCCTCCGCTCCGGTCGCCGGCGGCCGGCCCAGCGCGCGCACGCCCGCCGCGACCACGAACAAGAAAAGTCCGGCGGTCGCGCCCACAGTCGGCGCGATCACCCACCAGGACACGCGGAAGCCGACCTCGGGCGAGTCGAAGAGCATCAGCGAGCCGAGCGCCATCGAGATGATGCCGCCGATCGCCAGCACGCCGTGGCTTACGATCTTGATCTCGGCGACCAGCAACACGATGGCGAACAGGATCAGGAGCAACCCGGCGTAGTTGATCGGCAGGCTCTGGAAGGCGAAGAACGCCAGGATCAGGGAGATCCCGCCGATGACACCGGGCAGGATCACGCCCGGGTTGGACAGCTCGAAGAAGAGCCCGAGCATGCCGAGCATCATGAGCACGTAGGCCACGTTGGGGTCGGTGATCACGTTCAGGAACCGGTCGCGGAAGCCGATCTCGATCGGCCGGACCGGGGCGCCCTTCGTGGCGAGCGTCGCCATTCCCTTCGGCAGCTTGACCGTGCGTCCGTCGATCTTGTCGAGCAGGTCGGGGACGGAGTCGGCCACCAGGTCGACGACCTTCAGCTTCACCGCCTCGCGCTCGGTGATCGCGACCGCCTGGCGGACGGCCTTCTCGGCCCAATCCGCGTTGCGGCCTCGCTCGAGCGAGACCGTGCGGATGAACGCGGCCGCGTCGTTCTCGACCTTCTTCATCATCGTCTTGTCGGCGCCGCCGCCGAGCGCGACGGGCGAGGCCGCACCGATGTTGGTCGCGGGCGCCATCGCCGCCACGTGTGCCGCCATCGTGATGAAGACGCCGGCCGAGGCCGCCCGGGCGCCGGTCGGCGCGACGAACACGATGACGGGGACATCGGCGTTCAGCATGCGCTGAACGATCGCCCGCATCGAGCGCTCGAGGCCCCCGGGCGTGTCGAGCTGGATGACGAGCGCCTGGGCGCGCTCGGCCTGGGCACGGTCAATGGCGATGCCCACGAGGCGCAGCGTTACCGGATTGATCACGCCTTCGATGTCGATCGTCGCCACGGGTGCGGGCGCGGCCGCCGTTGCCACGGGAAGCGCCAGCAGCGCGGCCGCGAGCAGGCCGAAGAAGGCGCGACCTGGAGTCATTGTAACGAGCGCCGTGAGGCCGGCGCGCCCGGGGGTGGCCTGAGAAAGGCGCGACCCGGAGTCATCGCTGTAGCGCGAGGAGGCTCACCAGCTCGAAGAGGAGATTCGCGGCGAGCAGCGAGGTTATCTGACCGGGGCCGTCGTATGGGGGTGAAACCTCGACGACGTCTGCGCCCACGAGCGCCTGACCGGTGAGCGCCCGCACCAGCACGAGCGCCTCGTAAGACGTGAGCCCGCCGACCTCCGGGGTGCCGGTCGCCGGGGCGAACGCCGGATCGACGGCGTCGATGTCGAACGAACAGTAGACCGGCCCGCCGCGCAGGCGAGCGAACCGCTCCGCCACCCAGGCGGTCCCCTGCTCCTTCACCGCCTCGATGCGGGCGACCTCGATCCCGTGCTGGTCGTGGAAGGCGAAGTCCTCGGCGCCGTACAGGGGACCGCGGATCCCGACCTGGATCATGCGTCTCGGCTCGACGAGTCCCTCCTCCACGGCGCGGCGGAACGGTGTGCCGTGGAAGAACTTCGAGCCGAAGTACTCGTCCCAGGTGTCGGGGTGGGCATCGAAGTGCACGAGGCCGAGTCGCCCGTGGCGGCGCGCGAGCGCGCGCAGGATTCCGAGCGTCACGGAGTGATCGCCGCCGACACACACGGGGATCGCCCCGTCGGCGATCACCTCGCCGACACGCGCCTAGATAGCGGCCAGGGTGCGCTCGATCGAGATCGGCACGACGTCAACGTCGCCGCAGTCGGCCACACGCAGTCGCTCGAACGGGTGGACCTTGAGCACGGGATTCCACGGACGGATCAGGGAGGACTGCTCCCGCACAGCCCTCGGACCGAAGCGCGCCCCGGTCCGATACGAGGTTCCCCCGTCGTACGGGATACCCAGCAGGGCGACGTCGAGGCCTTTGGCCGAGGGGGCGGCGGGCAGCAGCATGAACGTCGCCACCTGGCCGAATCGCGGGGAGACGAACGCATCGCGGGGCCCGGACGTGCTCACCGCGGTCCTCGCTAGAGCGCCGAATGCAGCCCGGCGACCGTCGCCAGGAACAGCGAGACCTCGTCGGGCGAGTTGAACACCGAGAAGGTCGCCCGAGAGGTGCCCACGACACCAAGACGACGCATGAGCGGCATCGCGCAGTGATGTCCGGCTCTGACGGCG
>QHSV01000432.1 GCA_003221655.1 Candidatus Rokuibacteriota bacterium | reverse complement strand
GTCGTATCGCGGTCCCTACGTGACCTTCGACGGGGTGCAGGCGATGCCCCGCCCGGTCCAGACGCCGACGCCCCCCATCGTCGTGGGCGGACGGACGCCACCGGCCTTCCGTCGCGCGGTGACCCAGGGCCACGGCTGGTACGGATTCGGACTGGATGTCAGCGAGACGCAGAAGCTCGTAGCGGCCCTGCGCGACACCGGGAAGAAGCACTCACGGCCGGCGGAGCTCGGGCGGCTCGAGATCAGCGTGACGCCGCCCGGCTACGAGGTCCCGGACCCGGCGACGCTCGACGCCTACGCCGCGGCCGGAGTCGACCGGATCATTCTGAGACCGCGCCCGGACATGGACGCGTCGGCGCTCGAGCGCTTCACGGCGGAGACTGGCCGCACGCTCGGCCTCAAGGCGGTCTGAGACCATGAAGATCGCGCGCGTGGACGCGCTGCATTGCGACGGCGGCTGGCGGCCGTGGACCTTCGTTCGTATCGAGACCGACAGCGGCCTGGTGGGCTGGGGCGAGTGCAGCGACAATCGGAGCCCCTACGGCATCGCCGGCTGCGTCCGTGACCTCGCCGATCTCCTGATCGGGCAGGACCCGCGCCCCATCGAGCGTCTCTACTGGGACATGCTGCGCCGCGTGCGCCAGAACAGCGGCGGCGTCTCCCATAAGGCCATGGCCGGCATCGAGCTCGCGCTGTGGGACATCAAGGCCAAGGCGCTCGGCGTGCCGGTCTACGAGCTTTTCGGCGGCCCGCTGCGCGACCGCATGCGTCTCTACTGGTCGCACTGCGGGACGACCCGGGCGCGCATGGGGACATTTCTCGGGACGCCGCCGCTCAGGACCTACGAGGACATCGCAGCGCTCGGACGCGAGGTGGTGGCGCGCGGCTTCACCGCGCTCAAAACCAACATGGTCATCCCCGGCGAGCCCGCCACGGTGTACTTTCCCGGGTTCGCAAGCGGCATCAACACGACCGACGGCGCGCCGACGGTCGAGATCCTGGACGCCATCGATCGCCTGATCGGCACCTTCCGCGATGCGGTGGGCCCGAAGGTCGGCCTGTGTCTCGATCTCAACTACAACTTCCGCACCGAGGGCGTGCTGCGGATCGCCAAGCTCCTCGAGCGGTACGACATGCAATGGGTCGAATACGACAACTGGGACCCGGAGGCGCTGCTCCAGATCAAGCAGTCCACGACCACGCGCCTGGCCTCGTGCGAGAGCCTGGTGACGCTTCGCCAGTACCGGCCGTTCCTCGAGCGCCATGCGGTGGACGTGGCGATCATCGACGTGCCGTGGAACGGCTTCTCGCAGGCCGTGCAGATCGGGCGGCTGGCCGAGGCGTGCGAGATCAACATCGCGCCGCACAACTACTACAGCCATCTGGCCGATCTCCACTCGCTGCATCTCTGCGCCGTGCTGCCGAACGTGCGGATCATGGAGATCGACATCGACGACGTGCCGTGGAAGGGGTCGCTGGTCACGAAGGCGCCGCTGATCCGCGACGGCCACATCTGGCTCAGCGACGCGCCGGGCTGGGGGGCGGACATCGATGAACGCGTGCTGCGCGAGCATCCCTGGCCGCGGCCGGGCGCCGGCAGCGCCCCGCTCTTCTACGGCATGGACCCCGGGCAAATGACCAAGCGCCCGGGATGACGGTCCGCCTCCTCGCGCTCCTCTGGATTGTTGGTCTGCCGGGCGTGGCGGGGTGCGTCCATCCGCGCGCCGATGTGCCGTACGTGCAGACCCCACACGAGGTAGTGGCCCAGATGCTGCGGCTGGCCGACGTGGGCCGGAACGACGTCGTCTACGACCTGGGCTCGGGTGACGGTCGGCTCGTGATCGCGGCGGCGCGGGACTTCGGCGCCCGCGGCGTTGGCGTCGAGATCGATCCGCGGCTCGTCGCCCAGAGCGTGGAGTCCGCGCGGCGCGCCGGCGTGGGCGACCGGGTGACCTTCCGGGAGCAGGACCTCTTCCAGACGGATCTCGCCGACGCCACCGTGGTGACGCTCTACCTGTCGCCCGCGTTGAATCTTCGATTGCGCCCGAAGCTCCTCCGAGAGCTCCGGGCGGGCGCGCGCATCGTCTCGCACGACTTCGACATGGGCGATTGGCCGCCGGCCCGGGCGCTGCGCATCGATGTCAGGGAGCGTGCGTCGCAGGTGTATCTCTGGGTCGTGCCGAAGTCCTAGGCGTCAGGCGTAGACGCGCTCGATTCGGCTGCCGACGCGGCAGACGATCTCCCACGGGATCGACCCGATGGTGTCGGCCATCTCGCGGGCGTCGATGCGGTCGCTGCCCTGGCGCCCGATGAGGACGACCTCGTCGCCGGGCGACACGTCCATGCCGGTCACGTCCGCCATCAGCATGTCCATGCATACCGATCCCACGATCGGTGCGCGCCGGCCGCGGATGAGGACCGCGCCGCGTCCCGCCAATCTGAGATCGAGGCCGTCAGCGTACCCGGCCGGCACGATCGCGATCGTCGTCGGCCGCTCCGCGGAAAAGCGGGCGCCATAGCCCGTGACCTCCCGGGGTCGCATGCCCTTCACCGCGACGACGCAGCTCGCGAGCGTCATCACCGGGGTCAGCTCGATCGCGGGCGCCGACGGCGGGGGCACGATGCCGTAGAGCAGGAGGCCCGGGCGCACGCGGTCGAACCAAACGCGCGGGTCGCGCAGCGTCGCGGCGCTGTTGGCGGCGTGCCGGTAGCGCGGGCGCGCGCCGAGCGCCTGCACGTCGGCGAGCACCCGGTCGAAGCGCCGGCGCTGCTCGTCGAAGAGCGGCGATGCCGGGTCGTCGGCCGTCGCGAAGTGCGTGAAGACGGCGTCGAGGTCGAGGTTCTCGCTCCGGAGCACTTCGGGCAGCGTGCGGCGCAGGTTGTCGAAGCGAAACCCGAGCCGGTTCATGCCCGTGTCG
>QHSV01000431.1 GCA_003221655.1 Candidatus Rokuibacteriota bacterium | reverse complement strand
CCGGGGCTCCAGCCCTCGACGACTGGTGCGCCGAGAAGCTCCGCGAGCTCGACGAGATGGTCGACGGCGCGCGCGCTCCGCCCGACCTCTTCGGTCACGATCAGGGGACTTGCCGCCGTGGTGAGGATGCGCGCCAGCTCGTCGATCGCCTCGGGGTTCGCGGCGCCGGCGCGCGGAAGGCTCGCCGAGGGCGGAGGAGCGGTCGGCAGCGTGTCGAGAAGGAATTCCATGGGCACGGACACGAACGTGGGACCCTGGGGAGCCGCCACGGCGAGCTGACACGCACGCTGCACCGTCGCAGGAAGGAGCGCGCTCGAATTCAAGCCGAAGCTCCACTTCACGCAGCGCTCCACGAGCCGTGCCGGTCCTCCCATGTCGGCGAGCAGGACCCACTGCCGTCCCGGGTCGGGCCCGGGCGCTTCCCCGAAGCCGATCGACTCCCCGGCCAACACCACCATGGGCACGCGCTGATGAAGCGCCCCGCGGAGCGCCATGGTCGCGTGAAGCGAGCCGACGGTCGTGTGGATCATCACGGCCGGGAGCTTGCCCGATGCCTTCGCGTACCCGCTCGCCATCGCCACCGCGACCTCTTCGTGGCGCGAGGAGAGTTACACGGGGATCTCCTCTGCCGAACCGTAGGGTTTCGCGATGTGCTCCCAGACAGGCGACCACTCCGATCCGGGCGACGCGAAGATCCGCTCCACACCCATCTCGCGCAACAGGCGCAGGAGCGCTTCAGCTCCGGTCAGTCCTTTGGTGTCCATGTCGATATTCCCTCGTGTCGAGCGGTATACAGCGCGGACGATAGGTCGTCAAGCCAGCCTTGCCTTCGTCGACGAACTATGTTTAAAACTCGGGAAATGCAGGTCGAGATCAAGCGCTGCGCCGTCTGAATTGACCTGAGACGTGAGGCCGTGCGCCTCCGTGACGAGATCCAGGCGACGCTCCACGTGCCGGCGAAGATCCGCTGGGGCGGCTTCGGAGAGCTGACTGTCACGGTGGATGGCCGCGCCGTCTTTTCCAAGCGTCAAGTCGGCCGCGTCCCGGAGCCCGGCGAGATCGTTCGGCTCGTCCAGTCTGCGCGCTGATTACCTGAACCCGCCAGCGAACGCGAGGCCTGAAGGAGGCGTCCATGAGATTCACGCGCAGACCGGGAGTCTCGCTCGCCATGGTCGCACTGGCGGCGCTCGCCGCTGCGTCGCCGGTGTCGCCCCAGGCGAAGCCCACGGTCCGGGTCGGCTACATCCCCTCCGACTCCTTCGCGGCGCTGTACATCATGGCCGACCGGCACCTTCCGGCGGCAGGCATCGGCGTGGAAACGGTCCGCCTGGCCGGCGGGCCCGAGATCCTCTCTCAGGTGGCGACCGGCCAGCTCCATGTGGGCGGCGCCGGCATGGGCGCGGCCGGTTTCAACGCCGTGGCGTCGGCGCTGCCGGTGGAGTTCGTGGCGCCACTGCACTCGGGCTACGTCGAGGACTATTTCACCGTGCGCAAGGCCTCCTGGGAAAAAGAGATCAAGCGCATCGGTGATCTCAAGGGTAAGCCGGTGGCGCTCAACGTCCGCGGCGCCGCCGTGGAGTGGATGCTCGACCAGGCTCTCAAGACGGATGGGCTAACCCTGCGGGATGTGCAGATCAAGATCATGTCCTTCCCCGACATGGTGCCCGCGCTCGAATCGGGAGCCGTCGAGGCGGCGATCCTGACCGAGCCCTTCCCGACGCTGGCCGAGGAACGTGGGATCGCCGTGCGGCCGCTGCCCCGCCCCGCGGGCGCCAAGGCCACGCCGATCACCACCATCTTCTGGAACAAGGACTGGGCGGCCAAGGACCCGGACCTGGCCCACAAGGTCATGGTGGCCTACGTCAAGGCCGCGCGCGATCTCGCCCTCGACAGCGGCTGGAAGCAGGAACGCAACATCGACCTGATGGTCAAGTACACCGGCGCCAAAGCCGACGTCATCCGACGTGCGCGCGCCCACGTGCTCGATCCGAATCTCGATATGGATTCCACCGTGCTCGACTCGATGCAGCGCTTGAGCCTGGAGCTCGGCTACCTCAAGTACAAGGACTTGCTGCCGCCGAGCCGGCTCTTCAACTTCTCCTATCGGGACCGGGCGGTTGCCGAGCTCGGGAAGAAGTAGGCCTCACCGCCCCCGCAGCTTCGGGTCGAGCGAGTCCCTCAGGGAATCTCCGAAGAGGTTGAAGCCGAACACCCCCAGGCTAATCGCGATTCCCGGGAACAGGGCGATCCACGGAGCCTTCTCCGCATACGACGGGGCAGAGCCCGAGAGCATGAGCCCCCACGACGGTGTCGGCTCCGCCGCTCCCAGCCCGAGGTAGGACAGGGCCGCCTCGGCCAGGATGGCGGCCCCGAGCTGCGCGGTCACCATGATGATGTAGGGTGCCATGACGTTCGGGACGATGTGCTGCAGGATGACGCGGCGCCGCGAGGCGCCCAGGGCCTGCACGGCCTCGACGTACACGTTCTCCTTCACGGACAAGGCGGCGGACCGCACCACGCGCGCGACGCGGGGGATGACGGGAATCGCGATGGCGATCACCACGTTCTGCACCGCCGGGCCAAGGATCGAGGCGATGGCGAGGGCGAGGATCAGCTGCGGGAACGCCAGCAGGATGTCCATCAGCCGCTCGAGCAGGAGGTCGACCCGCCCACCCCAGTAGGCACTGGTCACGCCCAGCAGGGCGCCGATCGTGCAGCCCGAGAACGACGCGGTGAATCCGACGAACAGGGCGATGCGTGCCCCGTACATGATCCGGCTCATCACGTCGCGGCCGAACTCGTCGGTGCCGAACCAGTGCTCTGCGCTCGGCCGAGCGAACTGCAGCCCGTAGTCGCCGTGGTACGGATCGTACGGAGCCAGCAGCTCCGCGAATGAGGCCAGGACCAGCATCCCCAGAATGATCAGCGCGCCCGCGACGCCGATCGGCTTCGTCCGGATGAATTTCTCCACTTCCTCGGCAGCGGTGAGCCGCGGCGACAGTTCTGCCGACGCCGT
>QHSV01000430.1 GCA_003221655.1 Candidatus Rokuibacteriota bacterium | reverse complement strand
AAGGAGGCCATATGTGCGTAGATAACGACTCTCGTCCTCCGATTCCCCCGATCGCCGGCGGCTCGGCCGGTTCCCGCGACCTCAGCCTCACCTCGGCGGACGGCACGCGATTCATGGCGCACGCGGCCCGCGCCAGCAAGCCGACCGGCGCCGGAATGGTCGTCATTCCCGACGTGCGCGGGTTGCATCCGTACTACAAGGAGCTCGCCGACCGCTTCGCCGAAATAGGCGTCGATGCGGTGGCCGTCGATTTCTTCGCGCGGACGGCACCCTCCGAGGACCGCGGGGAAAGCTTCGACTTCATGTCTCATGTCCCACAGACGAAGCCCGACGCTCTCCAGGCCGATATCGGTGCCGCGGTAACCTACCTGCGGGGCAAGGACGGCGGGGAGGTTCGCTCGGTCTTCTCGGTGGGCTTCTGCTTCGGCGGGGCCCTCTCGTACCTCCAGGCGGCGAGCGGGCTCGGGTACTCGGGTGTGATCGGGTTTTACGGATGGCCGCTCGGCCTCAGCCGGTGGCCGGATCGGCCGAAGCCCATCGACGCGGTCTCGCGCTACAAGTGCTCCGTGCTCTCACTCTTCGGCGGCGCCGATCAGGGGATTCCGCAGACCGCCGTGGATGAGTTCGATGCTGCGTGCCGCAAGGCGGGCATCAAGCACGATTCGACCGTCTACCCCGGAGCGCCACATAGCTTCTTCGACCGAAAGCAGGCGGAGTTCGCGGAGGCCTCGACCGACGCCTGGAAGCGCGTGCAGGCGTTCGTTCGCCAGAACACCCGGGCGTAGCCGCGGTCCCTGACGCGTGGCGGACCTCCCGCACGTCGTGGTGGTGGGGGGCGGCTTTGGCGGGCTGTATGCCGCCCGTGCGCTGGCTGGCCGGCGCGTGCGGGTCACCCTGCTCGACCGGCGTAACCACCATCTCTTCCAGCCTCTGCTCTACCAGGTGGCGACCGCCGCGCTGAACGCCTCTGACATCGCCGCGCCGCTCCGGTCCGTCCTGCGCAAGGCCCACAATGTCACGGTCCTCCTCGCGCCGGTCGAGCGCGTGGACCTCGCCGCCCACCGCCTGGTGCTCGATCGTGGTGAGATCGGCTACGACGCGCTCGTTCTCGCCGCGGGCGCCAGCCATTCGTACTTCGGTCACGAGGAGTGGGAGGTGTTCGCCCCGGGCCTCAAAACTCTCGAGGATGCGCTGGAGATCCGCCGCCGCGTGCTGCTCGCCTACGAGGCCGCCGAGCGCGAGCTGGACGGCACCGAGCAGAGAGCCCTCCTGACGTTCGTGGTCATCGGCGGTGGGCCCACCGGCGTCGAGCTGGCGGGCGCTCTTGGCGAGATCTCGCGCCAGACCATCGCTCGCGACTTTCGACTCATCGACCCCACCAAGGCGCGCATCGTCCTCCTCGAAGGCGGCGCGCGCCTTCTCAGCGCCTTCCCCGAATCACTGTCGCGTAGCGCGGAGGAGGCGCTCCGGCGCATCGGCGTGGAGGTGCGGACCACCGCGATCGTCACCCGCGTGACCGCAGACGCGGTGTGGCTGGGCGGCGAGCAGATCCGCGCGCGCACTGTGCTATGGGCCGCGGGTGTGGCCGCGGCGCCGCTCACCCGGACTCTCGGCGTGCCGCTCGACCGGTCCGGGCGTGTCCTCGTCGAGCCGGATCTCTCGATCCCCGGTCATCCCGAGGCCTTCGCCATCGGTGACATGTGCGTGTTCCGGCACCAGACCGGAGCGGCGCTGCCCGGCGTGGCGCCGGTGGCCATCCAGCAGGGGCGCCTCGTGGCCGACAACGTGATGCGGCGGCTGACCGGCCAGCCCACCCAGTCGTTTCGGTATCGCGACCGGGGGAGCATGGCGACCATCGGACGCGCCGCGGCCGTCGCGGTCATGGGGCGAATCGAGCTCTCTGGCCTGATCGCCTGGCTCGCCTGGCTCCTCGTGCACATCGTGTCCCTGATCGGCTTCCGCAATCGCTTTCTCGTACTGTTCGAGTGGGCCTGGGCCTATGTCTCGTGGCAGCGTGGCGCCCGGTTGATCACCGGACCGTGGAAAGGCCGCAACTAGCTTATTTGTCCAGCCAGGCGGCCATGAGCCGGCCGCCATAGTCGTTGCCGAGATTCGGCATGAAGTGCTTGACGTACGGCTCCCAGGCGCTGATGACTTTCCCCGACGGGCCGTAGAGATAATACATCTGCTCGGCGAGGTACCGCTGGATGTCGTAGAGGATCGCGCGCCGCCTGGTCACGTCGAAGGTGCGCCGCTGCAGGCGAATCAGCTCATTGAGCTTGGGATCGTTCACGCCGGCCGAGTTGAGGAGCTGGCCGGGAAGATGAAGCGCGGCGAGGTACGTGTCGGGGAAGAGCTGGCCCCCGCGGATCGTGGTCATCATCTTCTCGAACCTGCCGAAGATGCTGCTGGAGATGAAGGCGCCCATCTCCTTGAGCTTCAACTCGCCCTCGACTCCCGCGTCCTTCCAGTTCCTGAGGGCGATCTGCACCGAGTCCATGAAGTCCGGGCCGAAGCCTGCCGTCGTCTCGACCGGCGTTTTGAAGCCACGGGGATAGCCCGATTCGGTGAGGAGGCGTTTGGCCTGCGGGACGTTGTGCTCGTAGAGCCTTCGTCCATCCGGTGTGAGCTGGTCGATGGGGATCGCCCATTCGGTGAGCGCCGCCGGAACTGCAGGGCTGGGCACTCCGTGCCCGTCGAAGAGGCCAAGGGCCTCGAGGATCTCCTTCCAGTTGGTGGCGAGCGCCATCGCCCGCCGGACCCGGACGTCGCGGAACGGCTCCTGGTCCAGCTTCATGGCCGTCACGCCCGTGATCATCCAGAGGAACTCGGAAGTCTGGAGCGCGGGCTTGCGGCGCTTGACGACGTCGAGATCCTGGCGCCGGACGACCATGCCGTACTGTGGCGCGAAGTCGTAGCGTCCCGCCAGCCACCCGGCCAGGTTCGAAGAGGGATCAGGATCGACGGCCAGCTCCACGGCGTCCGCGTACGGAAGGCTCGGCACGAAATAGCTCGGGTTCCTCACAAACGTGCTGCGGACGTTCGGCTCGAACCGCTCGAGCATCCACGGCCCGGTCCCGATACAGGCTTCCGGCTTCCTGAGATCGCCGAAATGATCGACGGCCTCCTTGGGCACGATCCATGTCACGGTCGCCGCCAGGGCGTCCAGGAACCAGGAGAACGGCTCCTTCAGCGTGAACCCGACGGTGTGGCGGTCGAGGGCTTCGATCTTCTCGAGCTGTTCGAGGACGGGCCGATTGGGATTACCCTTGATCGCGAGGAAGCGCTCGTAGGTGTATTTGACGTCGTCCGCAGTCAGCTCACGCCCGTTCACCGGGGGCTTGCC
>QHSV01000378.1 GCA_003221655.1 Candidatus Rokuibacteriota bacterium | reverse complement strand
CGAGCGCCCCCACATCCTTCGCCGCCTCGGCGCCCGCGGCGATCACCCGCCCGAAATCGGCCGGATCGCGCGCGGCCAGCACCTCGCCGGGGGCCACCGGCGGAGCGGTGGCTTGCCCGACGGTGATCTCCACGATCTTGTCGCCGAGCAACCCCTGGGTCTCGATGCGGGCGATCGAATTCTTGCGGATCCGGTCGGAATAGCGCCTGGCGATGGTGAGATCGACCCGCACCTTGCCGCCCGGCTCGCCGGGGAGGTGCACGCCCGTCACGCGCCCGATCTGCACACCGGCCAGCCGGACGGTCGCGCCCTCGACCAGGCCACCCACCTCGGTGAAGTCGGCATGGATCGTGTGGCGCGCCTCGAACAATCGAGCCCGCGCCCCGAGCGCGTACACCAGGCCGAGGAACACCGCGAGCGCCACCAGGACGAAGACGCCGACGCGGAATTTCAAGGCGATCTCACGTCGTTCGTTGTTCACCAGCCTGCGCCTCCCAGATCTTCATCTTTCGCGCGCCTCGGCCGGCGGGGCCCCAGCCCCGCGACGGCCTGCGGCTCGCCCTACCGTGCCGCCCCGGCTAGAAACGCCTGGACCGCGGGGTCGTTGCCACCGAGAACGGCGTCGACAGGTCCGAGGGCGCCGAACCGGCCGTCGATGAGCACGGCCACGCGGTCCCCCACCGTCTTCGCCAGCTCGACGTCGTGGGTGACGACGATGGCCGTGTCGCACACCCCGCCGCGAAGCTGCAGAATCAGCTCGGCGACGAGCTTGGAGTTCGTCGGATCGAGCCCGCCCGTGGGCTCGTCGAACAGCAGCATCTCCGGCTCGACCGAGAGCGCCCGCGCAATCCCCACGCGTTTCCGCATACCGCCCGACAGCTCGGACGGCAGGAGTGGCAACACTTCGCTCGAAAGGCCGACGAGCGACAAGTTCCGGACGACGCGCTCGGTAATCTCCGCCTCTCCGAGATTGGTGTGTTCGCGGAGAGGATACGCGACGTTCTCACGAACGGACAGTGAATCGAACAGCGCCGCGCCCTGGAACACGTATCCCATCCGGCGCCGGAGCGGGAGCAACTCCTCTTCGGAGAGATGCTCGATGTTGCGGCCGAAGACCCGGAGCCGGCCGCCGTCGGGACGGATCAGGCCCGCGACGAGCCGGAGGAGCACCGTTTTCCCGGCGCCGCTGCCGCCCATGACGACCAGCGTCTCGCCCTTGGAGACGGTGAACGAGACGCCGCGTAGCACCTCGGTCGAATCGAAGCGCTTCCCCAGGTCGACGGCCTCGACGACGGGCTCCGACATGGCCCGCTTCAATAGAAGAGCGTCAGGAACAGCTTGGTGAGAAAGAAGTCGGACACGATGACCCCCATGGTCACGTGAACGACGGTGGCCGTCGTCGCCCGACCGAGCCCCTCGGTCCCGCCCTGAGTGTTGAGACCGTTGTAGCAGCCGATGAGCGTCACGATGACGCCGAAGAAGACGGACTTGCCAATGCCCGTCAGGAAGTCCTTCGGCACGACCCAGTACGTCGTGACGTTCCAGTAGGCGTACACGTCCGCGCCGCGCTCGACGAACATGATCGCCATGCCCCCGAGGACGCCGACCGCGTCCGCCAGCACTGTCAGCAGCGGGAACACCACGAGGGCGGCCAGGACCCGCGGCACCACGAGCCGCTTGATGTAGTTCACGCCGAGCGTCCGGAGCGCGTCGATTTGCTCGGTCACCTTCATCGAGCCGAGCTCGGCCGTGATGCCCGACGCCACCTTCCCACCGACGAGGATCGCGGTCAGGACGGGCCCGAGCTCGCGCAAGATCGCCAGGGCGGCGAGCGGCCCGACGTAGCTCTCCGCGCCGAAGCGGGCCATGTTGACCGCGCTCTGGATCGTGAACACCATGCCCGTGAAGATCGCAGCCGTGAGCGCCACGCCGAGCGACTGCACGCCCATCACCTCGATCTCCTGGACCACGAGACGGAAGTACTTCGGCGGCAGCGCCAGGCTGCGGAAGACCTGGCCGGTCAGCAGGCCGACCCCGCCGTACCACACCGCGGTTCGTCTCAGGTAGGCCTCCATCAGTCCCCATGCTCCAGCGCGAAGCTCTCGACGAACCTGCGAAAATCGGTGCGCCACTCGTCGAACGACGGCGGTGGCGCGGCGTAAACGAAATCGTAGACGCAGCGCTCGTCCTTCATCACGTATGCCTCGACCCGGGTCGCCCCGTCAGCGGCGTTCAGCCGGCCGTCCAGCACCCGATGCACCGCCCGTCGCCCGTTCACCGAGATCTCCTCCTGTTCGATGGTCGCGCGGTCACGCAGCCCGATCAACAGGTGCCCCAACAGCAGGTCGGCGCTTCGGGACCGCGTGTGATCGTCACACTGCGCGTTCGCCAGCATCGCCGCCGTCCCGTCGTGGTGCCGCAACTCGAGGTCGGCCTTGCTCTCCGCGGCCACGGACCAGTCGGCCCCGGGGAGCGTGACGCGGTAGCCCTTGGTCGAGTGATACACGCCGTTCTCGATCCGCTGGCCCGCGCACCCGGTGAGCACCACGAAGGCTCCGAGCACGAGCGCCACTGGCGCCCGGCGCACGCGGCCGCTACCGATCCGGCGTGGGTCGTCCCGCGTGGCGTCGCGCCAGCTCTTTCAGGACCTCGCGGAGCGGAATCCCACGCGCGCCGAGGAGCACGAGGGTGTGGAACCACAGGTCGGCCACCTCTTCCGTGACGCGCCGGTCTCCCTGACCGCCGAGGGCCGCCGTGATCACCTCGGTCGCCTCTTCGCCGATCTTCCGACACACTTCCGGCTCGCCGGACGCCAGCAGGCCGGCGACGTACGATCCCGCCGGACGGCTCACCTTTCTCTCCTCGATGGTGCGCTCGAGCCGCTCGAGCATGCCCGACGGCGCGGGACGAGGATCGGCCGAGCTTCCCTTGAGCGCCGTGAAGAAGCACGTCCGCTGCCCGGTGTGGCAGGCGACGCCCTCCTGGTGGACCTGGACGAGCAGCGTGTCACTGTCGCAGTCGGCGAAGACCGACTGGACGTGCTGGACGTGCCCGGACGTCTCCCCCTTGCGCCAGGGCTTGCCGCGCGAGCGCGACCAGAAATGGGTGACGCCGCTCGACAGCGTTGTCTCGACAGCAGCGCGGTCCATCCAGGCGACCATGAGCAGCTCGCCGGTGTCGGCCTCCTGGACGACTGCCGGAATCAAGCCCTCGCCGTCGAAGTGGAGCTCGTCGAGCGTCACGGTTCGCCCCGCACCTCGACACCCCGCCTGTGCAGATAGGCCTTCGCTTCCGCGATGGTGTGAGTCCCGAAGTGGAAGATCGAAGCGGCGAGCGCCGCGTCGGCACAGCCCTCGACGAGGCCCTCATAGAGATGCTCGAGCGAGCCGGCGCCGCCCGAGGCGATGACGGGCACGGACACGGTCTGCGAAACCGCGCGCGTGAGCTCGAGGTCGTAGCCGTCCTTGGTCCCGTCGCGATCCATGCTCGTCAGGAGGATTT
>QHSV01000377.1 GCA_003221655.1 Candidatus Rokuibacteriota bacterium | reverse complement strand
TCATCCCCGTCGGGCTTCTCGTTGTTCTCGATCCGTGCGACGCCGGTAGAGTCGAAGTCCAGTTCGGCCAGCCGGTGCTCCGCGAACGTGAGGAGTAACAGACCGCAGAATAGGATTGTGAGCGGAGTCCGCTGGCGGCGACGGGCAGACGCGTTCATGTCATCCCGACTATCGTGCAGTTTTGCTGCCAAGGCGACCACCCTTCAAATCACCGCCTTAGCAGCACCCCGGACGCAGCTGGACTGGAAGGAACCAGACGGGCGTGCCCACTTTCTAGGTACTCGGTGCCTCCCCGACACCGTGGACCCGCGCGGGCCAAGGCGGAGGTGAGGATGGCCGACTGCAACTCGCGAGTGCTGCCCGTCGCAACCATGGCGCACGAGCCAGCGTTGGTCGCTCAGCGCAGATCACGTATCATCCGGAACTCAGTGAGGGAGGGGAAATGGGCGAGCGGTTTGTGCTCCCCAGTGCGTTGGAATCCGCACTTGTGGTACAGCGCGATAGCCGGACTGTTGGTGGCCGTCACCCAGAGACAGAGGCCAATAGCTCGGCGTTCTCGTGCCCAGGCGACCACAGCGTCCACAAGGGCGGCGCCGACACCGCGCTCGCGCCATGACGGGGCGACAAACATCCCGACGAGCACAGGCAGGGTATCGTTTGGGGCGTCGGGGTCCGTTGCAAGACCCGTGGCCAGTCCGATCCACTCACCGTCTCGCTCAGCGATAAACGTTGCGCGGTCAGCCCCGGAGGCACCACCCTCCGCCCGTTCCTGCCATACATGTTCGGGGAACGCGGCTTCCCGAGACAGCGTCGAGCCAAACGCCATCGGCGCGTCTGCCAGGGCGGACAGTCGGAGGGCTCGCAATTTCGGTCCCTCATCTGGGCGGATCCGCCGAACCTCTCGGGTCATTTGCAGGTCGCTTCCAGGATGACTGCCGGGGAGTCTAGCCGAACGCCACCACGTGCACCAGCACAGCGCCGCACGAGCACGTCATCCAGAGGCTTATGCGCCCGAGAATCTCTAAAACGCGAGCACGGCGCCGGCGAACAGAAACATCAGGCCCTGGTGCTGATCGATTTCGCTTTGGTCTGCGAGAGCGCTGAAGGATCGCGTTGCTTAGGTGCTCGATCGGTATTGCGGTGAGTGGCTCGTCAATGTATTCTCACGCGCGCAGGACACGCCCTTCGTCTCGAGGATCCGGTCAACGACGCCACTGGGCGCCGCAGGGGGGCCGAGGCCGATGTGGCACTCCAAATTCCGTCTCCTCCGCCCGGTCCCTCCACTGACCCACTGTCGGGTCGCTCCAAGAATTAGGAGAGGGGGCCCATGTACACCTACCAGCCGAAGTTCAGTCGAAGGTTGTCGCGGCGCGACCTGTTGAGAGCCGGCCTTGCCGCGAGCGCGATGCTGTCGTCCGAACCCGTGCTCGCGCCACGCCAGAGTTGGGCCCAGCCCAAGCGCGGCGGAGTTCTCCGCGTGTGGGGCTACGATCCGCCCCACTTCGACCCGCATCTGATCCTGGGCGGCAAGACGCACAACACGCTGAGCTTCGTCTATAGCAGACTCCTGCGCCACAAGGTCGGGGCCGGCGTGGCACCGGGGAGCTTCACCATCGAGCCAGAACTGGCCGAGCGCTGGGACGAGCCGGATGAGACGACCTACGTCTTCCAACTGCGCCGAGGGGTCCGGTGGCACAACAAGCCGCCCGTCAACGGGCGCGAGCTGATCGCCGAAGACGTCAAATTCACGTATGACCGCTTCCTCACGGAGAAAGGCAATCCGCTCCGCTACATGCTCGATCCCGTCGATCGGATCGAGGTCGTGGATCGCTACACGGTTCGGTTTCGCCTGAAGGAGCCCTTCGTCTGGCTGCCGAACATGCTGGCGAACCCGTTGAGCACCTGGATCGTCGCCCGCGAGGTCGTCGAGAAGTACGGAGATCTCAGGAAGGCCGAGACCGCGATCGGCACCGGACCCTTCACCCTGGAGCGTTACGAGCCGAACGTGAAAACCGTCTTCCGGCGCAACCCTGACTACTTCAGATCGGGCCAGCCCTGGGTCGACGGGGTCGAATGGGTGGTCATGGACGACGCGGTCTCCGCGCTGGCCGCGTACCGTGCGGGGAAGCTCGACTGTGGCGGCTGGCACTGGTGGTCCGTTCGACAGCAAGACATCGCCGCGATGAAGAAGAGCCATCCGCAGCTCGCCTACCAGGACTTCCTGTCCAACGTGACGACCGGGATCTACATGCGGACCGACAAGCCGCCGTTCAACGATGTGCGGGTACGCCGCGCAATCTCTCACGCCGTCGATCGGCAGGCGATCATCGAGGCCGTCTTCCTCAGGGGAGAGCCAAGCCCCGCGATCTCCCGGGGACTGCCCGACTGGTCGCTGCGTGTCGATCAGCTCGGTCCAGGAGCCAAGTATTACCGGCACGATCCGAAAGAGGCGCGGCGGCTCCTGGCCGAGGCCGGCTTCCCCCAGGGCTTGAAGACCCAGCTGAGCGGGACTTCCGGTCTCGGCGCCGACCTGGTCGACTCCTTCCAACTCGTCCAGCGCCAGCTCAAGGAAGGCGGCATCGAGGCGGAGCTAAAGATCCAGGAATACGGCGCCTACATGTCGACGACGACGCAGGGAAAGTTCGAGGGCCTGGCGATGGGCCCGTTCGCGATCTCCTGGGAACCACACAGTCCGCTCTATGGGATGTACCTGCCCGAGCAACTGCGCAACAGCAGCCACGGGCAGCCGCGCCGCCGCCCTGTGGCTCGAGCGGTGAGCGCACTGCGGCGGGCGATTTCGCTCCGAGCCCGGGACAGGAGGGCGCTCATGGAGACATTCACTGCGCGGCTCTCTCGGGGATTGACCCGCCGCGACCTGCTGCGCGCAGGCCTCGTCGCCGGCGCGACGCTCTCGGCCGAACCAGCGCTGGCGCCGCGCGCGCTGCGAGCCCAGCCCAAGCGTGGGGGCGTCCTCCGGGTGCGGGGCTACGATCCGCCCCACTTCGATCCGCATCAGACCCTGAACTTCAAGACCAACAACACGCTGAGCTTCGTGTACAGCAAGCTCGTCCGCCACAAGGTGGGCGCGGGCGTGACGCCGGGGACCTTCACGGTCGAGCCCGACCTGGCCGAACGCTGGGAGGAACCGGACGACACGACCGTGGTCTTCCATCTGCGCAAGGGTGTCCGCTGGCCCAACAAGCCGCCGCTCAACGGGCGCGAGCTCATCGCCGAGGACGTCAAGTTCACGTATGACCGGTTCCTGACGGAGAAGGCCAACCCGCTCAAATTCATGCTCGATCCCGTGGATCGGGTGGAGGTCGTGGACCGCTACACGGTGAAGTTCCGCCTGAAAGAACCCTTCGTGTGGCTCCTCAACATGCTCGCCAACCCGACCGGCACCTGGATCGTCGCCCGGGAGATGGTGGAGAAGTATGGGGATCTGAAGCGGGCCGAGACGGCGGTCGGCACCGGTCCGTTCATCCTAGAGCGCTACGAGCCCAACGTGAAGACCGTCTTTCGGCGCAACCCGGACTACTTCCGGCCGGGCCTTCCCTCGGTCGACGGCGTGGACTGGCTGGTCATGGAGGACGAGGCCGCCCAGCTGGCCGCCTACCGCTCGGGACAGATCGACTGTGGCCCCTGGCACCAGTGGGCCGTTCGACAACAGGATCTGGCCGCGCTCAAGAAGAGCCATCCGCAGCTCGCCTACCAGGACTTCCTGTCCAACGTGACGACCGGGATCTACATGCGGACCGACAAGCCGCCGTTCAACGATGTGCGGGTACGCCGCGCAATCTCTCACGCCGTCGATCGGCGGGCCATCATCGAGGCGGTGTTCCTCCGGGGAGAGCCAACGCCCGCCATCGGCCGGGGCCTGACCGAATGGTCCCCGCGCATCGACCAGCTCGGCCCCGGTGCCCAGTACTATCGCCACGATCCAAAGGAGGCGCGACGACTTCTGGCCGAAGCGGGCTTCCCGCAGGGTCTGAAGACGACGCTCACCGTCACCGGGGGCTACGGCTCCGACGTTCTCGACTCCTTCCAGCTCACCCAGCGCCAGCTCAAGGAGAGCGGCATCGAGGCGGAGCTGAAGGTGCAGGAGTACGGGGCGTACATCGCCACGACGTTCCTGGGCAAGTACGAGGGCATGGCTCTGGGCCCGTTCAGCATCGCCTGGGAACCGCACACCGCCCTCTATGGCATGTATACGCCGGAACAATCCCGCAACAGCGGCCACGTCGCCGACGCCAAGATCGTGTCGATGCTGAAGCAGCAGATGCGCACGAAGGAGCTGGAGGCGCGCCGGAAGCTCATCTTCGACATCCAGCGGTACGCCGCGGAGCAGCAGTACTACGTGTATCTGTACTCCGCGATGTTCACGGGATCGTGGCAACCGTCTGTGAAGAACTACGCCCCGAACCCCAGCTTCGACTACGGGAACCGCGCCGCGGCGCTGTGGGTGGAGCGATAGATGAGGAGCCCCGAAATGGCCTCCCAGACCCCCGAGTGCTCGGCGCGTCCCGGCAAAGCCGGGGCGCTGCTCTAGACGAATGCGCAAGTACGTCCTGAGGCGACTGCTGATCGCGACCTCGTCGCTCTTCCTCGCGTCCCTCGTCGTGTTCTCGCTGCCGCGCATGATCCCCGGCGACGTGGTGCAGCTCATGCTCGAGGAGCGGGCCTACGGGAAGGACCTGGAAGACCTTCGGGCCAAGCTCGGGCTCAACCGCCCGATCCACATCCAATACTTCGAGTGGGCCGGCCGGGTCGTCCGGGGCGAGCTCGGCGAGTCGCTGTGGACGAAGCGGCCCGTCCTCGAGGAGCTCGGCCGCCGTCTGCCCGTGAGCCTCAAGCTCGGCCTCCTCGCACTTCTCTTCTCCGTCTCGATCGCGCTGCCCATCGGCATCCTCGCCGCCATCCGCCAGGACTCCCTCGCCGACTACGTCGCCCGCAGTCTCGCCATCGTCGGGCTCTCGGTCCCCGGATTCTGGATCGCCACGATGGTCATCCTTCTGCCGTCACTCTGGTGGAACTGGAGCCCGCCCATCCAGTTCACCGAGTTCAGCGTCGACCCGTGGGCGCACGTCTCGCAGTTCATCATCCCCGCGTTCATCCTTGGCATTGCCTCCTCCGCCGCGATCATGCGCCTGACCCGGGCCCAGCTCCTCGAGGTGCTCCGCCAGGACTACGTGCGCACGGCGTGGGCCAAGGGGGTGCGCGAGAGCGGCGTCGTGCTCAAGCACAGCCTCAAGAACTCGCTCATCCCGGTCATCACCGTCCTCGGCATCCAGATCGCGCAGATCCTCGGGGGCACGGTGATCTTCGAGACGATCTTCGGGCTGCCCGGCATGGGGCGCTTTCTCTTCGACGCCATCAACCAGCGCGACTATCCCGTCATCCAGGGCGTCAACCTGCTCGTCGTCTCCACCGTCGTCATGGTCAACCTCGCGGTGGACGCGCTCTACGCCGTGCTCGACCCCCGGATCCGGTACTGATGTGAGCACGCCGGCCGCCACGCTGAATCTCAACGGCGCCGTCGGCGCACCGCTGACGCGGCGGGCGCGCCACGGTCGGTGGCGCTGGCTGCTCGCCGTCGCGCGGCTCGCGCGGCGCAAGCCGCTGGGCGCCATGGGCGCCCTCATCGTGGTCGCCCTGCTGGTGATGGCGGCCTTCGCCGAGCGCATCGCGCCCTACGGCTACGACGACACGATTCGTGGCGCGCGCATGAAGGCGCCCAGCGCCGCCCACTGGCTCGGCACCGACAACCTCAGCCGCGACATGTGGAGCCGCGTCGTGTACGGCGCGCGCGTCTCCATCACGGTCGGCTTTCTCACGGTGGCGCTGG
>QHSV01000376.1 GCA_003221655.1 Candidatus Rokuibacteriota bacterium | reverse complement strand
GCGCGTCTCTAGCGTCAGAGGGCTTCGAGGAGGAGACCCTTCAGGTAGCGGGTCTCCGGGACTGTCAGGAGGACGGGGTGGTCGCTGGATTGCTTGAGGCGATCGACGACGCGAAGCCGGACTCCGGCGTCGGCGGCGGCATCTCGGCAGATCTCCTCGAAGAGCGCCTCGGACACGTGGTGCGAGCACGAGAAGGTGAGCAAGTTCCCGCCGCGCTCGAGCAGGCGCAGGGCGCGTAGATTGATCTCCTTGTAGCCGCGCGCGGCGGCGTCGAGCGCCGATCGGCTACGAGCGAAGGGCGGCGGATCGAGGACGATCACGCCGAAGCGTGCCCCGGTGCGCTCGAGTCCCCGAAGCTCGTCGAAGGCATTCGCCGCGCGGATCTCCGCCTGGGCCGTGAAGCCGTTCAGCGCGAGGTTCTGGCGAGCACCGGCGATCGCCTCCGGCGAGGACTCGATGCAGACGGCCCGCCGGGCGCCGCCATGGAGCGCGTGGCAGGCGAAGCCGGCCGTGTAGCTGAAGGCGTCGAGGACGTCACGGCCCCTGGCCAGAACGCCGACACGCGCGCGGTTCTCGCGCTGGTCGAGGTAGGAACCGGTCTTGTGGCCGACGCCGATCGTCACCTCGAAGGTGACGCCGCCTTCGTTCACCCTGACGCTCCGGGGCCCGGAGCCGCGGGCCCACCCGAGGGCCGCCGAGAACCCTTCGAGCCGAGCGGAGGCCTCCTCGTCCATGTCGAAGACGAGCGTGTCACCGAACATGTCGGCCAGCGCGGTGGTGATCGTCGGACGGGTGCGCACCATCCCCAGGGTGAGACACTGAATCACGAGGACAGGCCCGTAACGGTCCACCACCAGCCCCGGCAGCCCGTCGGCCTCGCTCCAGACGACGCGACAGAGCGCCGGCGGCCCCTGCGCACGATCGCGCGAGCGCAGGGCTACGGCGCTCTCGAGGCGGCGTCGGAAGAAGGCGACGTCGAGCGGCTCGTCGGTCCAGGTGAGGATGCGGCAGCAGAGGGCGGGGCGCGGGTTATAGAGGCCGCGCCCGACGAAGTGGCCGGCCGAGTCGATGACCGTGACCGCGGAGCCGGGCTCGACCTCGCTGACGTCGGCGACGTCACCCTTGAAGATCCAGGGGTGGGTCCGCGCCGTCTCGCGTCCGCGCTTGAGCCGTAGCGCCGCCTGACCGCGTTTCAGCGACGGAGATTCTCCGCCGTGATCGCCCAACGCTCGTGGTCCCGCCATCGCCCGAAGACCTTCAGGTAGCGCGGAGAGAGCCCTTCGCGCCGGAAGCCAGCTCGCCGGACGAGACGGCTCGACGCGCGGTTGCCAGGCTGGATGTTCGCCTCGAGGCGGTGCAGGCCGAGCTTCGAGAAGGCGTGACGAAGCACGAGCCGGAGCCCTTCGCTCATGTATCCCTTTCCCATGAAGGACGCGCCCGCGTAGAAGCCCAGGTACGCGCTCTGAAACGCGCCGTGGAAGATCTGGCTCACGTTGATCACGCCGGCGATGACCCTGTCCTCGCGCCGGCAGACGAAGAATCCCCGCTCGGTCGGGCGCCGGGTCCGTGTGAGATAGGCGGCGAAGGCCGCGCGGTCGGCCGGCGGCTCGACCCACGGCCGAAGCGAGCGGCGGCTCGAGCGCACGAGCGCCAGGAACTCGTCGCGGTCGCGGGCTGTGGGCACGCGGATGAAGACGCGGCAGCCGACTTCGACCGCGCCCGGCCGCTTCACGGCTGCGCTACTTCTTGCGCAGGACGACGACCATGATGATGGGGTGCCGGGAGCGCTCGAGCACCTGCTGGGGCTTGAAGCCGAAGAACCACTGGACGAACTCGAAGCCGCCGGCCAGCTCGACCAGGGCCTTGAGCTCCTGCGGGAAGACCATGCGCGACAGGTGCGTCTGGCGGTAGAGCCGGCGGGTGCCGTTCTCGACGGCCTCGAGCGTCATACGCTCGCGAAAGACCTGGCTCACCGGGTCGACGTCGTTCAGGGCCGAGAACGAGGCGCGCACGATCAGCCGTCCCCGGCGCCTGAACCACGACCAGCTGCGCGCCGGGTTTGTCCACGAGGACGCCATGTAGCGGTCGAAGATATAGATCCCTCCCCGTCTGAGGGACCGGGCCACGGCCTTCAGGTGGGCCAGGATCTGATCGTTCGTCAGGAGGTGCCCCTGCGAGTCCTGCATGCAGATCGCCGCGTCGACGGGGCGTGTCAGGCGGAAGTTCGTCATGTCGCCGATGACCAGCTCACCCTGGTGCCCTCTGGCTGCGAGCCGCTCACCCAGGAACTGGATGTTCCGGGGCGACAGGTCGAGCCCCGACATCTTGTAGCCGCGATCAGCGAGGCGCATCAGGTGGGGCCCGGTGCCGCAGGCGATGTCAACGACCCGGCGGACGGGCCGTCGCGAAAATCGCCTGAAGCAGTGGACGAGGAAGTCGACCTCGCCCTTGCGGTTCAGATCGAAAGCGATCTCGTAGAAGCGCGGCGCGCTGTACTCCCGGATGCGGCTTTTCTCGCGAAGCCTCAGCGGAGCTCTCCCCACCACGCCAGCAGCGCCTCCCGGATCACCCAGGAGGCCGCGATGCCGGTACGGCCGCTGGGATCCCAGGCGTGAGCGACCTCCACGAGGTCTCCGCCGATGACCTGGCAGCCTTCCAGCATCCTGACGATCTCGACCAGCTCCGGAACCCGGAGCCCTCCCGGCTCGGGCGACCCTGTTCCCGGCGCCTCGGCCGGGTCGAGAACATCGACGTCGATCGTGACGTAGAGCGGATGGCGCTGGAGCTCTGGCAGGAGCCGGCGAACGACGTCCACCGGGTGGCCGGCCAGCATGGGATACATAGGAAAGAAGTGCGGTCGACGCCGGTGGTACTCCTCGCGGGCGCCGGTGCGCATGCCGACCTGGTAGACGCGCTCCGGAGGGACGACGTCCATCACACGGGCCATCGCCGAGGCGTAGTTGTAGCGCTCGCCGAGGAACTCTTCGCGCAAGTCCGGATGAGCGTCGAGGTGGAGGATGCGGAGGTCGGGAAACGCGGGGGCCAGGACCTCGATCACCGGCACCGTCGCCGTGTGGTCGCCGCCGAGCATGAACGGAATCAGCCCCGGCCGCCACCAGGCGGCGATCTGCTCGCGCGCGGCGTCTAGCTGCTCCCGCGGGGGCGCGCCGTCGGGCAGCTCGCAGTCCCCGATGTCGGCGATGGCCAGGTCTTCCAAATCGCGGGTGAGCGCCGGCGAATAGGTCTCGATCGATTCGGAGCCGAGCCGCACGTCGAGCGGACCGGCGTCGGCGCCCTTGCGGAGGTTCACCCGCCCCTCGAAGGGGATGCCGTAGACGAGAGCGCGTCCGGGTGCGGTCAGCCGCTGAAATGTCGGCTCGGCCGTCGGCCGGCCTCACTTCCGATTGTCGAGCCGCTGAGGCGTCGCTCGGCCGACGACTGGCCGTGTCTCGGCAGCCGGCCCACGCCGACGACTTTGGGCTTCGGATCGCCGCAAAAGTGTTTTTTTCTTGCAATGGGTAAAAACGGACCCTACAGTGAAACAAGTTTTGTGTTAGAAGCGAAATTTTTTCGAACGTAATGGCGACGCGAATGAGCGTCGCAGGAGAGGTGCGGTAGATGAACGGATCGGAGAAAGGGGGACCACACGATTGAACGCCCTGGGACGACACCTGCTGCTCGAGATGTTCGATTGCGATCCCGACGCCATCAACAACCTCGAGGCCGTCAAGGGGGCCCTGGTCGAAGCCGCGAAGCGGGCCCAAGCAACCATCGTCGACGTCGTCTTCCACGAGTTCAACCCGTTCGGCATCAGCGGAGTCGTCGTCATAGCTGAATCCCACCTCGCGATCCACACCTGGCCGGAGTACCGGTACGCCGCAGTGGACATCTTTTCCTGCGGCGAGACCCTCCAGCCGGAGGTCGCCGCCAACTATCTGGTCGAGCAGTTCGCGGCGGAGCGCACCTCGATCGTCGAGATGCAGCGGGGCATGTTCCTCAACTCGGCGATGCCGATCAACAATAGGAATCCGGTCGCCGTCAGTTGATCAATTCGCAGTCCTACAAGTGGTTCTTCGAGACCACGACGGCGTTCGAAGGGCACATGCACGCCATCGCCCGGACCATCGTGGAGGCCCAGACCAAGTTCCAGCACGTTGAAATCTTGCAGACGGCCGCCTACGGTAAGACACTGGTGCTCGACGGTCGGATCCAGTCCAGCCAGGGTGACGAGTTCATCTACCACGAAGCCCTGGTTCACCCGGGAATGCTCACGACCGAAGGCCCCCCCAGGAGCGCCCTGGTCATCGGCGGTGGCGAAGGCGCGACGCTCCGGGAAATCCTGAGATATCCCTCAATCACGCGTGCCGTCATGGTGGACATCGACGGCGAGGTGGTCGAGCTCTGCAAGACTCATCTCCCCGAGATGCATCGGGGCGCGTTCGACGACCCGAGGACCGAGGTCAGGCACGAGGACGCGCGGGCGTACCTGGAGAAAAGCAACGACCGCTTCGACTTCATCACGGTCGACCTCGTCGAGCCGCTCGAGGAGGGCCCGGCCTGCATGCTCTTCACCCAGGAGTTCTACGCCCTCGTGCGAGACCGGCTCACGCCCGGCGGGACGATGACGATGCAGGCGGGCATGACGAAGCTCGGAGAGCTCGGCTTCTTCACGTCGATCCATCGAACCCTTCGCGAGATCTTCCCGGTGGTCGCCGCCTATCAGAGCTTCA
This sequence comes from Candidatus Rokuibacteriota bacterium, assembly GCA_003221655.1. Taxonomy (GTDB): domain Bacteria; phylum Methylomirabilota; class Methylomirabilia; order Rokubacteriales; family CSP1-6; genus AR31. The sequence goes on along the minus strand of QHSV01000376.1, from coordinate 1,974 downwards.
TCTCCTGTTTCGGCACCCCCTGGGGGTTCATCGTCGCGTCGAAGAAGGTCGATCCAGCCCGTCAAGGGGCTCAGGCGGTGGACAAGCTCATCGCCGAGAGGGTCAAGGGGTCACTCGAGTACTGGGACGGCGTGACTCACCAGCACGCCTTCAGCATCCCGAAGTTCATTCGCAAGGCTGTCGCGGAACAGACCCGTATCGTCACTGACGCGCACCCCCTGATCTTCGCCTGAAGGTCGTTCTCAGATGGCAGCCCAGCGCGGCATCGGGCTGATCCTCCTGGTCGTCATCGCCGGTTTGGTCGTGGGCTCCCTTCTCGGCGAGATTCTCGGCAGCCTTCTCCCGGCCGGCCGCGCCCAGGACTTGATCACGCGCGGGCCGACGATCGGCCTCGCGCCGCCCGCGACACTGGACCTGCGATTCCTGGCCATGACCTTCGGCCTGAGCCTCAAGGTCAATCTGGTCGGCGTCGTGGGGATTGTCCTCGCCGCGGTCACTCTTCGCCGTCTCTAGTCGGCTCGCCGGGGGAGGGCGTGAGGGGACCGGCCGGGATCCGACTGCTGCGATCCGGGACTTGAAGATCATGTGCGCAGCGTGAGGGTAACGCTGACTACACGGATCCCGGCCGGTCCCCTCACGCCCTCCCCCGGCGAGCCGCCTAGAGCCATGAGGTTGATCTTGGCGTCTCAATCCCCGCGACGGCGGGAGCTGCTGCGTGGAATTTGTCCTGAGTTCGAGGTCGTGCCGAGCGAGATCGAGGAGACGCTGGACGGCGGGCCGACCCCGGACGCGGTCGCCGGGCTGGCACTTCGCAAGGCGCGGGCGGTTGCCGCCCGCGCCGGCGCTGCGATCGTCCTGGCGGCGGACACGATCGTCGTCGTCGACGGCATGGCGCTCGGCAAGCCGTCGAGCCCGCAGGAAGCCCGCGCCATGCTGGTCCGCCTCAGGGGCCGAGAGCATGAGGTCATCACAGGCGTCGCCGTCGTCGACGCGGAGACCGGCCGCGCCGCTTCCACGACGGTCGTGAGCCGCGTGCTCATGGCAGCGTACCCGGATGCGACGATCGAGACGTACGTGGCATCGGGCGCGCCGCTCGACAAGGCCGGCGCCTACGCGATTCAGGATCTTCAGGGCGCACTGGTCGACGGCATCGTCGGCTCGTACACCAACGTCATCGGGCTGCCCGTGGAGACGACGCGCCGGCTGTTGGAAGGATTCGGCGTCGTCGTCAGCGAGCGGTCGGGGCCTTGATCTGAAGCATTTCCTCGGGGCGCGGGATCCGAACCGACTGGGGCAGGGGCGTGTGGGCCCGGATGATCGCGATCGTCTGCTGAATCTGGTCGGCGGAGACCAGGCCGCCGGGCAGATAGAGCGGGCGCGAGGCTGTAAGCCGGGCGGCGAACTCCTCGGGCTCGCCCACCACCTGTGTCGGCAGCTTGCCGGCCACCTCGCGGGCCTCGCCGGCCCGGATGCGCTGCTCGGCCTTTCTAAGGGCGCGCGTCATGGCGAACAGGTCCCGGTCCGGAGGGCGCCGGTCGGCGCGGGCGAAGACCGCGGCGTTCACAGTATTGGTTCCCAGTGTCTCGGCGACGGCGCGCGGGGTTCGAAAATCAGCGAGCAATTTTGCGCGCCCCTGGCTCAAAAGCTGGGTGGCCATCGGCTCGGGGACGAGCGCGACGGGGACCTCGCCGGAGTCGATGGCGGCGACGAGTCCCCGTCCGCCGAGGCTCATCACGCTGACCTGGGCGACGCTCTTTCCCGCTCGCGCCAGGAGCCAGCCGAACCACGCGTGCTCGGGCGCGCCCGGCGTCGTGACCCCGACTCGCAGCGCGGACAGGTCGTCGATGGAGCGGACGGTGCCGACGTGGGATGCCCCGACCAGCAGAGCGACCGGCGGTGCAGCCGTGAGCCCGAAGACGAGCCGCGGCGCCTGGCTCGTCGCCCGGAGGCCGAAGCGCAGCATCGCCTCGAGCG
>QHSV01000159.1 GCA_003221655.1 Candidatus Rokuibacteriota bacterium | reverse complement strand
GAGTGAAGAACTCCGCGAGCTGGTACCACTGCTCATAGGTGTCGGGGCAGCCGGGCTCCCAGCCGTATTTGGCCTTGAACTTCTCCCGCTCGCCGGGTGCGTCGATCAGGTCCTTACGGATCGCCAGGATGAAGTTGTCCCCGTCCGCGACGAGGCCGTAGGTCTTGCCCTTGTATTGGGCCTGCTCCTGGAAGCCCGGGACGATGTCATCGAGGTCGGCCTTGCCGCGGGCCACGAGGTCGTCGATCGGGCGGGCCAGCCCGGCCTCCACGAGGTCCGGTAGCGAGATGGGGTCGCCGATCCAGAAGTCGAAGCTCCCGCTCTTGGCGACGGCCTCGGACATGGCCTTGGCCTGCACCTGGAGGATGCCGACCTCGAAGTAGTGGACCCCGATGCCGGTCTCCTTCTCGAAAATCGTCATCTCCAGCGTGCTGCCTGCCGTGAAGATGGAGGGCATCATCATGTTGAGCTTGAGCGATGTGAGGCCCTTCGCCTTCATGTAGGCCTTGGCGCCGCTGATCGCCCGCGCGTCGGCCGTCCCGCCCGGGGGCGTCTGCGCCGCGGCGGCGGCGAACCCGGCGACAAGCAGAGCGACCGTCCCGGCGATGGACAAGAATCTGAAGGCTCGCGTCATGAGCGTCCTCCTGATCGTGATCTCACATCGTCGGGCTGGAGAACTCGCCGCCGAGCGCGACGAGCGCCCACGGCGCGCCCTGCGCGTCCCAGCTGAAGCCGATGTGGCCAGCGAGCGCATGCTGGTCGCGGAAGAGCCGCTGGATCGGATAGCGATCGTAGATGCCGTTGGCGCCCGCCAGCGAATGGAGCGTGTCGACGGCCTCGGTGCAGAGCTCCATCGCGTAGGCGACGTTGCGCTTGAAGCGGAGCTTTTCCTCGATGGTCGGAGCGCGGGGCTCTCGGGCGATCCGCTCGGCCTCGAGACAGTCTGCTCGGATGACGAGCCGGGCCGCGTCGGCCATCGCGCCCGCGCGGCCGACGCGGAGCTGCACGGCCTGGAAATCGCGCATGCGCACGCCCGTGTAGTTCGTGCTGCGCTCGCGGATCGCCTGGATTGTCAGCTCGAGCGCCGCCTGGGCGTTGCCGACGCCGGCCGCCGCCAGGCAGTGGGAGCCGAGGGCCGAGAGCGGCACCTGGTAGAGGGGATTCGGGTTGGCGCGCGCGCCCGGAAACTGGCTGCCGCCGCGGGCCAGGTACATGCAGAGGGCGCGGTGCTCCGGGACGAAGACGTCCTTGGCGCGGACCGACTTGGATCCGGTGCTGCGCATGCCGAGCACGTGCCAGTCGTCGACGATCTCGTAGTCGCTCCTCGGCACCAGACACATCCGGTGGTCGACGACCCGATCCCCGTCGCGGACCATCACCGCGAGCATGTTCCAGTCGGCCGGGTCGACGCCGCTCGAGAAGTTCCAGAAGCCGCTGATGACGAAGCCGCCATCGACCCGACGCCCGCTGCCCTGGGGGTAGGCGATGCCCGAGGCGATCAGGGCATCGGGGTTCTTGCTCCAGACTTCTTCCTGAGCGCGCTCGTCGTAGAGCGCCAGCATCCAGTGGTGGACGCCGAGGTTCGCGACGTTCCAGCCCGTCGAGGCACAGCCGCGGGCGATCTCGGCCGGGATATCGAACAGCGACACGAACTCGAGCTCCATGCCACCCCAGCGTCGCGGCTGGTGGAACCGGAGGAGGCCCGTACGATGGAGATCCTCGATCGTCTCCTTCGGCATCTCGCGGCCGGCCTCGGCGCGCTCGGCGCGCTCGCGCAGGACCGGCACGAGCGCGCGGGCCCGGCCCATCGCCTCGTCGTAGCCGACGTCGGCGAAGCTCACGGCCGCCCGGATCCCGTCATGCGCGCATGCTGGCGACCTGGGGCATCTTCGAGTAGTCCTCGCCGCCCCAGTCCTGAACGTCTTTCAGCCCGAAGAAATTGAGCTCGATCGTGAGCCCGTTCGGGTCCTTGATGAAGATCTGGTACAGATCGAACTCCGGGAGAGAGCGCGGCTGGAACTCGAGGCCCCGCGACTTGAGTCGGCGGATGAAACCGCCGGGCTCGGTGGCCAGGAATGCGATGTGGTCGACCACGCCCGCGTGGTCCGTCACCGCGCCCTTCGGGGTGCCCAGATAAAAGAGCTCGGCGTTGTCGATGCCGTCCGGCCCCATGTGGACCTGGATCTTGCCGTTCACCCCCAGCCAGTAGCCCGGGAAGGGGAAGCTCGGCCGCGGCATCACCTCGAAGCCCAGCACGTCGCAATAGAAGTCCTTGGTCTTCTCGAGGTCGTTCGCCCGGATGAAATAGTGATTGAGCTCTGTCAGCGGCATGGGTTCCTCCTCGGCGATTTCGCCGTCTTGGAGCCGATGGTACGCGAAACGGCTCCGGGTGCGCAAAGCTGTCGGGACTGCTGGACCAGGACTGGCATCCGCCGTATCCTCCCGGGCGGGAGGTAGCTATGGACCCCAACGCGAAGAAGACCACGCTCCGGATGATTCCTTACGGCCTCTACGTCTTGACAGCGGCCCACGCGGACGGCCGTGTGGCGGCAGGCACCGTCAACTGGGTGACCCAGGCCTCATTCGAGCCGCCCCTGGTCGCGGTCGGCGTCAAGACCGACTCCCACGCCCACGCACTCATCAAGGACACGAAAGCGTTTGCCTTGAACGTCCTGGGCAAGGGGCAGCAGGCGCTCGCCTTCACGTTCTTCAAGCCGGCCGAGCGGAAAGGCGACACGATCTCGGGCGAGCCGTTCCGCGCGGGCACGACGGGGGCGCCGATCCTGACCAGCACGCCCGCGTTCATCGAGTGCACGCTCGAGGCGACGGTCGAGAAGGGCGATCATTCCATCTTCGTCGGCAAGGTGGTCGAGGTCGGGCTCACGAAGACGCCCGACGGTCGGGCCGACGACGCGACGCTCTGGCTGAAGGATCTCGGCGAGAAGGTCTTCTACGGGGGCTAGTCGGTTGGCGCGCCGTTGCCCCGGCCGCGGATGAGCGCGTCGATCCGCGCGATGAGAGCGCGCATGTCCGCCGACAGTTGACGCTGCTCCTCGACCAGCTGACGCTGGCCCTCAACCAGCTGGTGCTGGCCCTCGACCAGCAGGCGTTGGCTCTCCGCCAGATCGCGCTGGCTATCGACGATCTGGCGCTGCCCATCCGCAACCGCACGCAGGATCGTATGGGTCTCGATCGCTTGCTCTCGTAGCGTGACGTCGAGCTGCGCGAACCGAGATTCACTGAGCCGATTGTTCTCGCGGAGCGTCCGCAGCACTTCGCCGGGCCAGTTCTGTGGAAACGCCCGTAGACCCGTCGTGAGCAGGACCTTGACGGCTCCCAGGTCCTGATGCAGCGTCCGTAGCGTCACTCCGGAACGTCCGGCTGGACTCATCGACTACCTAGCGTGCTTCACACGCCGGCCCCGCGCAATGTCCTCGAATTGGAACGCCTGTCAAGACCGGTGTCGTCCCGGCGAGCCAGCGGACTGCTCAAGTGTGCTGTTATGGCTCATTCGTCACGCAGCCGCTCTCGCGCTCGTCGCAGCAACTCGACGTACTCGGGCCGTAGCGGCTCGACCAGCTGCCTCTCCAGGACGTGATCCTCGATGACGAGCGACTCAACGATTGCCATCTCTTTGTACTCAAGACCCTAACGGCGTCTTCAGCAGCTGAACATCTTTCATCGAGACTTTGCCTCTTCCTTCGATGACCAGATTTAGTTTGATTAAGTCGGGTCGTTGGCCCTTCTTCAGATGAAAGGGGATCTCATAGGAACCCCAGTCGGTAGTGCCCGTGACGGCTTGGTTCAGACCCTTTGAGAAGAACTCCCCATGGCCTGGCAGACGACACCACATTTCCAGGAAGGCGCGGCCAGCCAGACCCTCGGTCTTCATCGTTGCTCTGTAGGTGACGAGGCACTGCTCAGCGTCCGGGTTTTGAATCTCGAATAGCCGGATCGTCTGGTCTTCCTTCGCATCAACAACCCAGCGATCCTGCGCGACCGTGATCGAGTCCTTACTCAACGTCGCGTCGCTGGTGTGGAACAGCCGAATCGTCTTGGGGGGCCCCAAAGGTTTGGGGGCGCTGAAGATCGACTTAAGCCAGTTAAGCATACTTGTTCTCCTCTCAGTTCGATCCGAGCGAAAGAGCCGTCCTTCTTCGTTGCCGAACGCGCACGCTCAGCGGCCGAGGCATCCTCGCCAGTGCGGCGAAGTTATCTGCTCGCGTGGTCACAAAGCCGGTGAAACTCGCAAGTGCCATACCCGGTCATGACGGAGGCGTCGAAGGCTCCTTGGGCTCAGTCATGCGCGAAGACGCCATCTTGCGCACGGCCTCGTAGACCACAGAGCCCGCTGGGCCGCCACGGAGAAACGCGGCGACGCGTCCTGCCGCTGCTTTACCCTTGCCCGTCATGACACGGAGCGCTGTGTCCCACACGGCCTTTGTGACGGTCTTCGTGAGTTCCGCGGCGACGCCACCGAGCATCACGGCTGCTTCTCGTGTAGCTGCCTTCCGTACGAGCTTGGCATTGGGCAAAGGCATCCCCGCGCTGTAGCGCTTCGCGATGCAGCCAACCCGGAACGTGAGCAGCGCATTCACGGTGCCTTGAAGCAGGGAATCAGCGAGCACCGTGGCGACCGGCGCAAGGACGACGGTGACACCCACCCCGGCTGCCTCGAGCAGTGGCGCGATGAGGGGCTCTGCCACCTCAGCCAAATCCAAGTCCTCAAGCGACTCTGCTGCAAATACGGTCGCCGCCACGTTGGCATACAGATGAAGCAGTTCTCTCCCGCTCGCGCGCTGCCGATAGATGTGTGCCACCCTCCAGACGAGTCGCGTTTGAGTGACGAGGACGAAGAGACCATCGAGGCGGCCCGATTGCGAGATCGCTGTACTGAGGAAGACAAGCGACGCTTCTCTGCGGATCTCCTGATCCGCGCGTTTCTCCAGGAAGTCGAGCGCCGCCTGAATGCTTGCACGATCGGACGTGATCGTCATTTCGCGGAGGTGCGTGTTCTCCAAGAGGCGGCTTCTCAGCTTGCTCAAATGAGCAGGAAAGGCGGGATCAGTGTCCGACGCCGGAGGAATCAGCGGTTTCGGCAGGCGGACGAACAGGAAAAGTGGCACGCCGAGACAGGTGCAGTACACGAAGACGAGGATCCACAACGTGACCTGCCCAGCGACGGGATGGAAGTTGTGGGCGAGCGCGACCACGGCCGCCGTCTCGCGGACGACGATGAGGGCGAACGCAATCACTGTGAACGCTGCAAGAAAGGTCAGAATTCGCCTCATCGATCCGCCGGTTTTCATTGTCAACTCACCGACATACTGTCCGCATTCCCCAGAACTGCGTAGTCGCGCCGAGGCTGCGCCTCTTGCAGAGTATCGCGGTTGAGGGTGTCGGGATGAGCGCAATCGTGTCTGATCTGACGAGTACTTCGCCCCATCACCGAGCCCTGACTTCGTATGTCCAGACGGGGATATTCACCGAGCGTGCCCATCGGCTTCGGTGGTCACGGGTCGAGGAGGCGGTCAGCAGGGCTCGTGACGCTAACTGCAGCGCTAGCCGAGGAGAGCGGTCACTCGCTGCGCTGGCCGAGTCGCAGTGAACTTGACCTTCGTGACGGGCTGATCCGGGTGCGCCGGATTGGGAACAAGCCGTCGCCGCCGAGAGTCCATGAACAGGTCGAGCTTCTCGAGCACCGTCTGCCCTATCAGGACCTCATCATCGAGTACCAGGGCTTCCTCGAGAAGTGTCTCTCCCGTCGATCTCGACGACGAGAGGCTCTGTCCCGCTGACGGCCTCCGTGCGTCCATCGGCGTACTCGGCCACCCGCTGCCCCGAACCCCGAGACCGAGACGAGTGGCGACCTGAGGCGGGATGACCATGCGAACTGCGCCGGTGTCGACGAGCGCATCCCTCTCGGTTCGTCAGCTTGACCGCGACCCGAACCTGCTTCACGCAGAGCCGTCAGAGCGCCGCGCGGTAGCGATCCGGATCCTGGTCGAACATCTCCTTGCAGTGGCGACAGCAGAAGAACACGGTTCGCCCGGAGAAGTCCGAGCGGTACTTCGCGGTATTGCTGTCGACGATCATGCCGCAGATCGGGTCCTTGGCCTCGACCCGTACCGGGGCCGCCGGGACCGCCTCCGCGTCGGCGCCGACTGTCTTCTCGCTCCGGCGATGCTGGATGATCTCGGCGAGGATGCTCACGGCGATCTCTTCGGGAGTGACCGCGCCGATGTCGAGCCCGGCCGGGGCCTTGAGCCGTGCGAGCCGATCCGGCGGGGCGCCACGGGTCTTCAGGCGCTCGAAGATCACCGCGGCTCGCCGGCGACTCGCGACCAGGCTCACGTAACCCGCGTCGGTCCTGAGGACCCGATCGAGTATCTCCTCGTCGGAGTCCCCGTGCGTGGCCACGACCACCGACGAGCGTTGGCTGAGGCCGAGCTGGGCGAGCCCCGCCTCGATGGGATTCTCACCGAGCGCCACGACCGTGAAGTCCGCGGCGCGACCGAGGGTCGCGAGGGTGTCGACGACGGGCCCGTGACCCACAAGGACGAGCTGGGGCTTCGGGAGATAGGGCTCCACGTAGATCTCCAGCGTGCCACCGCTGTGGCACGTCATCCCGAACTCGAGCATCCCCTCGGTTCGGCCCGACGCGCGCGAGCTTTCTCCATGCAGACCGATGAGCCGGGGCCGGCCGTCGCGGAGGGCGTGCAGAGCCTCCCGAACGACGACAGGCTCGGCGCCCGCTCCACCGACCCATCCCTGCGCGCTGCCGTCCTCGCGGACCAGTACCTTCGCTCCCGACTTGGCCGAGGTCGGCGCCTCGCACCGGACGACCGTGGCCAGCGCGAACGCCTCTCCGCGGCGCTGGAGCTCGGCAGCCAGCGCTAGCAGCTCGTCAGCCACGTGGCCGCGCGCCCTTCACTCGGTCACCTCCTTCTCACGCAGGAGCTTCCACACCTTCGCAGGCGTGATGGGAATGTCGATGTGGCGTACGCCCAGGTGCCACAGCGCGTCGACCACCGCGTTGGCGATCGCCGCTGGCGCGCCCACCGTCGCCGACTCGCCGACGCCCTTGGCGCCCAGCGGGTGATGGGGCGAGGGGGTGACCGTGTGCCCCGTCTCCCACTTCGGCGTCTCGACCGCGGTGGGCAGCAGGTAGTCGATGAAGCTTCCGCCTTGGATGTTGCCGGTCTCGTCGTACGAGATCTCTTCGAAGAGCGCAGGGGCTCGCGAGCTGGAGCTCATCAGCGGCATGAGGCTCTGGCCCCCGGAGAGGACTTTGGCATCCTCGCCGAGCCTCGCCAGCAGCGCGGTTGCCTCGCCGACCGTGCTCGGAACGTGGTAGTCGAACGCGGCAGGAATCATCGCGGTGTTCCCCGATCAGCTTTGCGTCAGCGGCCTATTCCCTTGTGCAGGTCGGCCAGCGGCACGATCCGCCCGTGCAGCGGCAGGATCTGGTCCACGGTCAGGTTGAGCCGCTTGATATTATCCGCCAGGTTCACCCAGTTGGAGTTCAAGGTCGGCGGTGGCGGCGCATTCGGGGCGGGCGGGTTGTACACGTCTGCCTCCACCAGGAGCTTCTCCTTCGGGAGATACGCCATGATCACGCCGGCATGGTGGTTGTTGCCGGGGATGTTCAGGATCTCCACCGTCCGGGTCCCGTCGGTGAGCACCCGCTTGTCCCGCATGCCCTCGACCGTGCCCTTCTTTCCCGACTTCGCGAGACGGTCGGGGCGGACCGTGGCCGGCGCGGCGAGCGCCTTCTCGAGGAAAGGTTTGTTCACGTCGTGGGCGATGACGGTGATGCCCTCCGCCGCGATCGCCCGGAGCCCGCCGGCGTGATCGAAGTGGTGATGCGTGGCGATCACGTACTTGATCGGCTTGCTCGGAACGAGATTCTTGACCTCGGCCAGCACAGCCACGGCGCGATCGTCGTTGAGCGGGCTCTCCATGAGGATCACGTGATCCTTCATCTCGATCAGCACGCTGTGATGGATCCCCCCGGTGATGTACCAGACTCCGTCGGCCGCCATCTGGCTCGTCACCCGGGCGTACGGTGCGGGCGTCTGACGAATCGGGTCGGGCACGGGAATGTCCACGGCGACGTTCGGCTGGACGTCGCTGACCGTCAGGTCAAGGGCCGGATACGCGCCGATCGTCTGCCGGATCTTTGTCGGGAACTTCACTCCGGCGAAGTCCTTGTAGTCCGAATACCGGATCTCGACCGCCACATCGCCGAGCACGGCGTGCGGGGCCACGGCGTCGATCTTCTCCACCAGGTTCTGGGCGTCGATCGTCGCCTGCACTCTGAAGCGCCCGGGGGCGGTGAACGAGATCGTCCGACCCTGGACGGTCGCGTTGTTCGCCATCGCTGCCTTGACGAGCCCATGCGGCGTGGTCCACAGCTGAAGCTGTCGATCGACTAGCGCGACCGGTGCCGGGTTGGCCGCTTCGCCCACCACGTTCCAGGCAAAATCGCCGCTCGCGACGAAGATCTGGCGCTGCTCACCCGCGACGGGCTGTCCACCGCCGCCGCGCGGTGGGTTTTCGCCCTGCGTCCGCACGAGCTCGTCCCGGATGGAGGCGTTCTCGTAGTTCACGTTTCGTGTGTAGCTCTTGACGACGAACCGCGGCCACGGCGTGTCCGGGCTGAAGTTCTGACCGACCTGGAAATTCACGCCGCTGCCAGAGTACTGGATCGACTTGACGCTCGCCGCGCCCATCGCCTTGGCGACGTTCTCGAGGGCCGCGCGCCCGTCCTGCGCGTAGCCGGCGAGCGGTGAAAGCAGCACGAGGGCGGCTGTCAGCACGATGACCCCGCCTGGCGAGGCGATCCGATAGAGTGGTCTGCGCATCCCTGGCCTCCCTGGGCGATCGGATTTGTGGTCGGGATGCTAGCAGCGCCCGTGACTGGCGTCAAACGCCGGAAGCGCGTAAAGTCCGCACGAGACTCACTCGTAGGCTTGCAGTCCCACTTCGTTCTGTGAAAGGAGCAGACCTTGAGCACACAGCCCGCAGTATCCACCGCTCGTGACGTGGTCCGACAAGTCGCGCCCAAGCTCATCGACCTGAGCGAGAAGGTGCTCTTCGGTGACGTCTGGGAGCGCCCCGGACTCTCCAAGCGTGACCGCAGCCTGATCACGGTCGCGGCGCTGACCGCCATGTACCGAACCGACCAGCTCCCCGGACATCTCGAGCGCGCGCTGGCCAACGGCGTCACGCGCGAGGAGATCGGCGAGCTGATCACGCATCTGGCCTTCTACGCGGGCTGGCCCTCGGCGATGACCGCCGGCCAGATCGCACGGCGGGTCTTCGACGCGAGGAAGCCATGAAGATCGGCTTCATCGGACTCGGCACCATGGGACGTCACATGGCGTCCAACTTGATGAAGGCGGGCCACCAGCTCGTGGTCAACGACGTGCGACGCGAGGCGGCGGCGCCCCACCTGCAGGGCGGGGCATCCTGGGCCGACACGCCGCGCGCCGTCGCCGAGGCGACCGAGGTCGTGTTCACGTCGCTCCCGGGCCCCGCGGAAGTGGAGGCGGTGGCGCTCGGCGAGCAGGGTCTCCTCGCGGGGCTCGCGGACGGCAAGGTCTATTTCGACCTCTCGACGAATTCCCCAGGGCTCGTCCGGCGGATTCACGAGGTGTTCAAGCGCCGCGGAATCCACATGCTCGACGCGCCCGTCAGCGGCGGCCCTCGGGGCGCCGAGTCGCGACGCCTCGCGCTTTGGGTCGGCGGCGACGAGGACGTCTTCAAGCGCTACCGGCCGGTGCTCGACGCGATCGGCGATCAGCCCTACTATGTCGGCCCCATCGGCGCGGGCTCAGTCGCGAAACTCGTCCACAATTGCGCCGGCTACATCGTGCAGACGGCGCTGGCCGAGGTCTTCACGATGGGAGTCAAGGCGGGCGTCGAGCCCATCGCGCTGTGGAAAGCGGTGCGCCAGGGCGCGGGCGGCCGGCGCCGGACGTTCGACGGCCTGGCCGATCAGTTCCTGCCGGCCAAGTTCGAGCCGCCGTCGTTCGCGCTGCGGCTGGCCCACAAGGACGTCACGCTGGCGACCGCTCTCGGCCGCGAGCACAAGGTGCCGATGCGCCTCGCCAACATCACGCTGGAGGAGATGACCGAGGCGCTCAATCGCGGCTGGGCCGAGCGTGACTCGCGGGTCGCGATGCTCCTGCAGGAAGAGCGGGCCGGCGTCGAGATTCGTGTGCCGGAGGCGGCGATCCGGGAGGCGCTGGCGGACGACAAGAGCCCGCCGCGCTGAGGCTGCCGGGAGATCCTGGAGCGCCACGGGTTTCCCGGGGCGCTCCGGCCCCTTCCTTTAGCACGCGGCAGAAGAGGGAAAGCGCGCCGCGGCCTGGACGAGCACCGGGGCGCGGGACGGTTTCACCTATGGGCAGTCAGGGCTCGCGAGCCAGCACGCGCTACTCGATCACCCGATCGGCGCGTAGCAGGACGGATTGCGGAATCTTGATGGCGAGTGCTTTCGCGGTCTTCATATTGATCACCAGCTCGAGCTTGGTTTGGCGCCTTTGAGGATCTTGAACGGGTGTTTCCCGTGTCCCTCGAAGTGCGGTGCGGCGAGGCTGCGTAAACATACTAACGTTACTGCCGACAAACGCCCACCATCGCAGGTGGGCGTTCCGCTGCGCGCGCCGCGTCTCTAGGCTCGCGTAGACTCACGCGTAGCGCCAGGCGGACAGGGAACCGCCCCGGCCGGAACTGCACTGGGGTGTTCGTGTGATTGATCACCTACAGTTCATAACCTTGTGTCGCGTCCAGTGGGTTGATGAGGATGATCTTGTCCCAGGACTGATCCAGTTTCAGTAAGTGACGCAGCCGCTCGTGGTCTAATCCGGTGAGGCCCCCGTAGCCGATACGATCCACGAGCGTGAGCCACCAATAAGGATACCGTTCACGGACGTGCGCAATCCTCTTGGTCTTCTCGGTCACGCAGATGCGGATATTCCGGTCCATTTCTGAAAGGATGAAGCCACCAGAGTCGAGATCGACGTAGCCGCCGAATACGAAGGAATCGGCGTGAGGTTGGCTTGCTCGAATCAGCCTGATACTGAATCCGGCGGCAATTTCGCGGCTTGTTCGCTGATGCTCGGAGTCGCCCTGGAAGATTTTTAGGTCGGAACGGAGAGCATTTGCCAGTTGATCCCACGGCGCAAGCGGTCGACGGAAGCATATGACGAACCAGCTTTCGCCGCTGTTAGACAACCCAAGGTTGCGAGCAACTCGCCGGTGTCCTCGTTCTGGTTCAGGCGTCTCACTTCGACAGCGATGCGCCCGTTGAGAAGGAAGTCTGGAGGCACCCTTCCGGCCATAACGTCCGCGTGGTACAAGGAGGCCGGTCTGCTCGGGGTTCTCGTGACACTGAAGTGACTTGAATTACAGCGCCTCGGCCAAGGGCACCGGGGCGCTGTGGTACTACTTCTCGGAAACGGCCCCCTCGAAGGGGAAGATCAGGGCCGAACCCGCCACCTGGACGTGGCGACGAAGCTGACTTCCTCCCCGGTGACTGGCTTGCGGAGGACGCTCATCCGCACAGGGAGCCACCGTGCCCTGTGGCCGACCCGGGAGTCTCCCCAAGGACTCGTTCGGCCTCAGCCCGCAGCGTATCAGGGCTCACGCCAAGTTGCGCCAGGGAGTGGACTGCGAAGTCCCCGCCGGCCTGGAGAATGCCTATAAGCAGATGTTCGGGGCCGACAGTCTCGTGCCGACGGCTCCGCGCCTCCTCGGTGGCAAGGACCAACACTCGCCGCGCACGCTCGGTGAACCGCTCCAGCATGTTGCCTCCTGCCAAGGAATGAGTGGACAAGCAGGTTACCACGCTCGGTGCCCAGACGTATGACCGCCCCGGCCAAGGGCACCGGGGCGCTCGGGACTACCGCGGTCATGTGTGCCCCTTCGAGGCCCACCACGTGTATCAGAGCGCGTCGGGGGCGGCGGCAATCCGGTCGAGCTCGGCGCGGCTGTAAGCGCCGAGGCTGCGGAAGTTCAGCTCGGTGTAGTTCTTGATCCAGCGCATTGCGATCTTGACTGCCTTGCGATAGCGTTCGTGCGTCTCGGCGCCCTGGCGTCGCGCGAGGATGTCGGCGAGCTCCTCGCCGAGGAGTCGCTTTACCAATACCTCGTCGTGCGGGGCGCCAGTGCCGGTGTCGCGCGCGCGATGGATGATGCGCTGGGCGATCTGCGCGACCGACATGCGGCCGGTTGCGAGATCCTCCATGAGCGCTGGATGAATCCCGGGCTTGCCCTCGAGGCTGTCGATGCCCTTGGCGCCGCGCCCGCCCAGCCAGCCCTCGACGTACTCGATCAGCATGCGCGCGTTTCGCCGTGTGCCCTCGACGGTGACGGGGCCCTCGGGTACCTTGATCACGACCGGGTAGTTGTCCGGGTGCGCCATCTGCTCCGTCGGCTTCCAGCCGGAGCCGATCAGCTTCTTGAACGGCTCGCTGGCGGTCTTCATGTGGAAGATGTGCGCGACCCAGCCTCGGATGAAGCCCTGCTCGGCCTCCCACTGCTTGTCTGCGCGGATCGCCTCGGCGGCGGCGCGATTGACCTCGGGGTCGGGGTTCGGGAGCGCGGTGGCCATGCCGCCGATCGGGACGGCGCCGCGCTTCAGGCAGATCGCCACGAGTCGCCGGAAGATGTTCGCCAGGAACGGCGTCGTCTTGATGTCCACGCCGAATCGGTCCGGCCACACCTGGTCGGGATCCGTCATGACGAACTCGAAGATCGAGGCCTTGAGATCCCAGCGGGCGGCGTTGAGCCCCGCCGCGTAGGGGCCGAGCTCGTACAGCATTTCCTCCATTTCGTACACGCACGGCAGCGACTCGACGAGCACGATCGCCCGGATCGTCGCGCGCGCAAGAAACGGGAGCTGCTGTTGGCTCAGCTCGAACAGGTCCCGGTACCATCGCGCCTCGGCGGCGGCCTCGAGCTTCGGAAGATAGAAGTAGATGCCCTGGCCGCGGTCGGCCTGGGCGCGGCCGGCGTAGAACAGGGTAAGAGCGGTGCCGAGGAGCGCCGCGTTGACCGGGACGCCGTCCACGGTGACGTCGGGTTCGTCGAGGTGCAGCCCGCGCTCCCGGTGCATGAAGAACGGCAGCTCGCCGTCGGCGATCGAATAGCTCCGGTTGCGCTCTCGGTCGACGAAGGACAGCTCGCGATTCACGGCGGCCAGGCGGTTGTTGGCCGAGCGTACCGTGTCAATCAAGCGATGGCCGCCCGAGTCCTCGTCGTCGTCCAGGTCGCCGACAGCGCGCTCGCCCTCGGGCCCGGGGTTGAGCGCGTTGATGAACATGGACGTGATCGAGCACGGGCCGGAGATCTCGATGCCCGGCCTTTTCAGCTCGTCGGGCATCGACGGAACCTGCCACGATCCGGAGTTGGCCGGGCTCGCCGCGGAGTGGGTCGGCGGGGTGTGCTGCCGTAGCGCGCGCTCCAGCACCGCGAGCCGTCGGTGACGAAGCGCGTGGGCCCGCGCGTCCAGGTGGTCGTGGAGTCGCGTCAGATACTCGCAGAAGGCGGGCGTGAAGAGCGCCGCCGCCCCTTCGACCGGGGCGAATGTCACTCGCGTCGACATCAGCAATGAAACTTTTCGCATGGTAACGGCGCGGCTGTCAATGGCAGAATGCCCAACGGTTTTGGGGAATGAACAGGCGATTTCGTGGCATGGGGAAGGGACGCAAGACCCGTCGCGCCCTCGAGCGCGGCGGCGCGGGCCAGGCGCAACGGCTCAACGAGACGCTGGCGCGTTGGCCGGACGTCCGGATCACGCCGATGTTCGGGCGATGGGGCTATTTCGTCGGCGAGACGCTCTTTGCGTGCTTTCCCCTGCGCGAGAAGGAGCGCGATCTCTGGATCCGGCTCACCGGAGAGGACCAGGCGCGCGCGCTCGGCGACGCCCGGATTCGTCCGCACCGGCGCTTCTCGAGGAAGGGATGGGTCGAGCTGGACGTGGAAGACGTCGAGGACCTGGAGCGAGCACTGCGCTGGCTCCGGCGCGCCCACGCGGCGGCCGCTCGCGGCGCGGCCAACGAACCAGAGGCTGACCGCTAAGACGCCTCCGCCGCCGCATGTGCCGTCGCCTCGTCGCGGGCCTTCGCCTCGATGCGGTCGATCCGGACCAGCGGGACGAGAAACCAGGTCATCGCCGTCATCGCCGCCCCGATGAACACGAGCGGGTCGTACCCGACTACGTCGTACAGGCGTGCTCCGACGTTCTCCGAGAGCTGGACGCCCAGGTTGAACACGGACATGAGGAGAGCGAAGAACGTCGCCTCCACATGGCGCGGGCACGCCTTCGCGGCGAGATCGAGGAAGGCGAGCTGCATGATCATGCTGATGCTGCCGAACGAGACGGTGATGATCACGGCCGAGGTCGTGCCGCGGTAGAGGAGATAGGCGAGCGTACCGGCGACGCCGAAGCCGATCGAGAGGTTCATGATGCGCTTGAGCGGCACCCGCCGGGAGAGCGGTGCGTACACGACGGCCCCGACGACCGCAGAGAGGGCGCCGATCGCCGCGAGATGGCCGATGAACTGCTGGCTGAACTTCAGGGTGTCCGTTTGATAGTACAGGAACGCGGGCCCGAAAGACGGGCTGAACCAGAAGAAGAAGATGAAGCCTGCGACGAGCCAGATTTCTCGCGCGCCGAGCGTCGCGCGGATCGCCAGCCACGTCTCGCCGAACGCCGCCTTGTCCGCGCGGGTGGGCGTCTCGCGGACGAAGAACACCCCCATGATCAAGGAGATGAGCGGGAAGCACGCCGCCAGGAAAAAGGCCACGCGCAGGCTGCGCATCTCCGCCAGATATCCGCCGAGCACGCCGACCAGCACCGAGGCGACCGTGATGCACGCCCACTGGACGGACTGAAACGCACCCGTGAGGCCGCGCGGCCGACCATTCTCGACCATCATCGCGTCGGTCAGCACGTCGGTGAACGCGAGGCCGAGGGCCATCGCGGTGAAGAGGCCGACACCGGCAATCACCGTGAACCTTCCGACGCCAAAGACGTCGAGCATCCGGATTGCTCCCAAAGCGATCGCGTCGCCCCCCGCCAGCATCAGCCCGGCGGCCGCCGCCAGGGAACAGGCGAGCAGGAAGTAGCTCTGCCGCCGCCGTCCGAAGAGCGGTACGAAGTCGGACAGGAGGCCGTACGCGGGTTTGACCAGCCACGGGATCATCGCGATCAGGAAGAAGTCTGCGACCTGGCCCGCGGTGAGCCCACGTTCCTTGAGGACGATCGTGATCGACTGGTTGGGCAGGTACCACATGCCCTGGGCGAAGTAGACGACGCCGAAGAGAACGGCGAGTCGCTTGGCGTCGGCGGTCTTGAACGGGTTGAGCCGCGCGACGAGAGCGAGCATCCGCGGGCATGATACCTTCATTTCCAACCTCGTCCAGGTCCACAAAGCGTAGTTTTCGCGCGCTGTCGGGCGCGGAGGGTGGGCGGCGTGTGGGGTTAGCGGATGCGGTCGAGGTCGTGGCCGGCGGCGGCGAGGGGCGGCGGTTCACTCCCGATCGGGTGGGCCGTTGCGGTCGCCGTCCGTCCGGGCATCAGCTTGAGCAGCACCGGGAGGACGACGAGGGCGGCCACGAGGCTCGTAATGGTCCCCAGCGTGAGCAGGAGGCCGAGACCGAAGATGCCGCGGTGATCGGCGACCATCAGGCTGCCGAACCCGACTATGGTCGTGAGCCCGTTGACCAGTACGGCCATCATCGTCGAGCGCGCGATCAAAGGCCCGCCGTGATCCCGGCCCTCCATGAAGCGCATCACGATGTTCAGACCGTACTCCGCCGCGGCGCCGAGGATCAGCGGGAGACCGAAGACGTTGCCCATGTTGAACGTGAGGTCGAAGAAATACATGAGCCCGAACGCCCACATGAGACCGAGGCCGAGCGGCAGGAGCGCCAGCACCGTCTCGCGGACCCGGCGCAGTGTGAGCGCGGTGGCCAGGCTGACCAGCGCGATCGCGTAGATCGTACCCTGCTGGTAGGCGCGCTCCATCAGGCGCAGCGCCTCGAACGTGATGACTGGAGTCCCGGTCACGTCGGGATCGACCGATCGGAGGTCGCCGACGAAGCGCCGCGCGCCATCGCGGTCCCAGATGTTGACCGCCGGGTGGATCTGAAGGAGAAAGCGCCCGCGATCGCTGACGAACTTGGATCGGAGGTCTTTCGGGACGTCGGCGAGACCGATCGGTCGGGGCACGAGGTTCCCCTGGAGCCGCTGGAAGCTCCGGACGAAGTCGCGGTAGACCTGATGTTGCAGATGCGTCAGCGCCGGCTCGCTCACCTGGCGATCCAGCTGGCGGATTCTGAGAATCAGCCGTCGGATGTCGTCGACGACGAGTGCGAGCTTCGTCTTGGCCTCGCCCTGCGGCGCCTCGTTCGCCGCGATGCCGAGGCGGCGCTTGAGCGTCTCGAGGGCGGAGACGAGCCGGCCGAGGTCCACGGATGTCGGCCGGCCCACCCGCACGGACGCGACGAGGGGGGCGAAGTCCCCGATGATCTTGAGCTTCGTGGGTTGGTCCTCGGGAATGAGCAGCAGCACCGAGTCCACTTCCGAGACGCTCGCGAGCGCCCGGAAGGCCGCGTGCTTGCGCCGAAGCTCGTCGAGCGAGTCCGCGCTCGCGAGGGCCGCAAACCCGGAACGCCCCGCGGTCGCCAGGATGCGCTTCTCCCACGCGACGGATTCGGTGCCGTGGGCCTGCAGGTTGAGCAGGTTGTAGTCGAACCGAATATATTGAAGACCCCACGCGGAGATGCCGGTCAGGGCGATCGTCATGATCGCCACCGTCTTCGGGTAGGCGACGAGGCGCTCGACGAGCGGCACGTGGATACGCTCGAGCGCGATCGCGCGGGGGATCGTGCCGGCCGGCCGGCTCGCATGGCGCCGGTCCACGAGGACGAGCGCCGCCGGGAACACGGTCATCATCGCGAGCCAGGCGAGCAGGAGGGCGGTGCCCGCGATGAAGCCGAGCTCGCGCAGGCCGCGGAAGTCGGTGAGCCACAGGACGTAGAAGGTGCCGGCCGCCGTCACCGCGCCCAGCAGCATGCCTGGGCCGCTGCGCGCGGCGGTGATTTCGATCGCCTCCCGGAGGTTGCGGCCGAGAAACAGCTCCTCCTCGTAGCGGAACAGGAAGTAGATGCCGTAGTCGATGCCGATGCCGATCACGATCGAGATGAACATCACCGAGAAGAGCGAGAGGTGCCCGATCACCAGGGTCGCAATGCCGATCGACCAGCAGAGGCTCGTGGCGAGAACGGCGATCATCACCACGGGCTTGCCGACGCGCAGGAATGCGACGAGCACGAGCCCGAGCGTGAGGATGAAGGCCAGCACCGTCGCACGCCCGCTGTCGCGGAAGGCCGCGACCATCTCGTCGTTCTGGAGCGCGGGCTTGCCGGTCACCCCGACCGCGACGTCGGGGAAGTCGCGCTTGAGTGACGCGATCACGGCCCGAATGCCCTCGATGGCGCGCTGGTCGCCGGTGAAGCTCCCGCGCTCCGTCTCGGGCTCGGCCAGGATGAAGAGCAGGCGCTGGTCTTCGGACAGGAAGTAGCCAGCGCCGGGATCGTCGGCGCCCTCGACCGCGAAGAGCGTCCCGAACGGGGACCGGTACGGCCCCGGCCGCTCGAGACGCATCGAGATCTGGCCGACCAGGTCCTGCACGAATCGAAGATCGTCGGAGCCCTTGCCGTCGGAGAGGCCCAGATCGATGAAGTTCGAGACGAAGGCAGTCGCGATCTGAGTGGCCATGCCGTCGACCAGCCCGTCGAGCGTCGGGCGGGCCGCGAACGCCTCCATGAACTCCTGGTAGTCGAAGATCTTCTCGCGGATCGCGCCGAGCTTTTCCGTCGAGAGGTAGAGCAGAGCCCGCCCCTCGAACTGCTTCGGGTCGATCCGGTACGAGATCTGCTTCAGCGGGACGTTGCTGTCGCGCAGCTGGCGGACGAGGCGCGTCGCGTAGATCGTCGCCTCCGTCAGGGAGGGCGCCTCGACGACGATGGCGATGCTCTCGAGGTCCGCGAACTCGTGGTCATACTGCGTGAAGCGTTCGACATAGGGTCGGCCCGGCGGCAGCAGGGCGCGGGTGGAGGTGGCGAAGGCGAGGTTCTGGAGCGCGTAGACAACCGAGACGATCGCCAGGGCGAGAGCGATCAAGACGGTCAGGCCGGGTCGCGCGCAAGCGACCCGTACCAACCGGCGGAGCGGAGGCCCTATTCGTGCAGCGAGCGCCACCTACTCGTCGCCGGCGATGAACCGCTCGAGCCGCAGGCGGGCGGCGTCGTCGCTCCACTGTTCCGGCGGCGACTTCATGAGGTAGGCCGAGGGCGCGAGCAGGGCGCCTTTGATGCCGCGGTCGAGGGCGATTTTGCAGGCGCGGATCGCGTCGATGACGACGCCCGCCGAGTTGGGCGAGTCCCAGACCTCGAGCTTCAGCTCGACGTTGATGGGCTGGTCGCCGAACCCGCTGCCCTCGAGCCGGATGTGCGCCCACTTGCGATCCGCGAGCCAGGGCACGTAGTCGCTCGGGCCGATGTGGACCGCGTCGCTCGGCAGCTCGTGGCCGAGCTGCGAGCGGACGGCGTCCGTCTTCGAGATTTTCTTCGACGCGAGCCGGTCGCGCTCGAGCATGTTGTAGAAGTCGGTATTGCCGCCGAAGTTCAGCTGGCTCGTCCGGTCGAGCCGCACGCCCCGATCCATGAAGAGCTTCGTGAGCACGCGGTGGATGATCGTGGCCCCGACCTGGGACTTGACGTCGTCGCCCACCACCGGCAGTCCGCGCTCCTCGAAGCGGCGACGCCAGTAGGCCTCGCGCGCGATGAACACCGGGATGCAGTTGACGAACGCGCACCCGGCGTCGAGCACCTGCTCGACGTACCACTTCGTCGCCATCTCGCTGCCGACCGGCAGGAAGTTGACGACGATGGTGGTGGCAGTGTCGCGCAGCGTGCCCGCGATGTCGGCCGTGGAGCCCGGCGCCTTCTTGATCATCTGCGCGAGGTAGTGCCCGAGGCCATCGTGGGTCATCCCCCGCTGGACGGGCACGCCGATTGGCTTGACGTCGGCGAAGCGCACCGTGTTGTTCGGCGCCTGAAAGATCGCCTCAGAGAGGTCGCGCCCGACCTTGCGCTCGTCGATATCGAAGGCCGCGGAGAACTCGATGTCGCCGACGTGATAGCCGCCGAGCCGGGGGTGCATCAGGCCGGGGATGAATCGATCCTCCGGCGCGTTCCGGTAGTATTCCACGCCCTGCACGAGAGCCGACGCGCAGTTACCAACGCCTATGATGGCTACTCTCACGGATCCCACTGACGCCTCCTCAGACGTTGCTCGCTAGACGTCGCTCACTCAAGCAGATGCCGAATGTGCGCTGAGTTTACCATGCGCTGCGAGTTTTCCGGAATGCCGTGGCCCTTCACTCGACTCGCAGACTCTGCCGGAACCGGTCCCGGATGGCTCGCGGCGTGTGCGGGATCCGTGGGGCCGGTGTCTCCATCGTGGTGACCTTGACCAGGATGAAGTGTGGTCCTGGGTCGAGGCGAGCCGACCGCAGGGCCGCGGCGATCTCGTCCGGCGTTGTCGCGGCCGTCGCCGTGCGATAGCCCGCGCTCAGGGCGAGACGATCGAGCCGGACCTCGCGCGAGGGCGACCGCTGCCCTCCGGTCGAGCCGTAGACCTCGTTGTCGAACACCAGGTGGAGGAAGCTCAGCGGGCCGAGACCGCCAACCATGGCCAGCGTCCCGAGGCTCATCAAGAGATTTCCGTCGCCGTCGAAGACCACACACGGCCGCGCCGGCCGGACCAAGGCCAGCCCCAGTCCGATCGCGGACGCCAACCCCATCGAGCCGATCATGTAGAAGTTCTGCGGCCGGTCTTCCGTTGCGAACGACTCGCGGCAGACGTAGCCGTTCGCATGAATCACTGGCTCGTCGCCGAGCTCCTTCACGGCCACCGCGAGCGCTTCACGCCTCGAGATCACCGGACGCAATTCCTCGTCCGCCGCGCCGGGCATCGTCGCGACCGGGGCCGGCGCCAGGGGAGGGGTCACCGGACCACGCGGCGCGCGTTCGCTGCTCGGCGGCGGCTGGGCTCCATCCGGGCGCGCGGCGTCCGTAGACGCTTCGCGGGAACGGGTCCGGTCGACCCCTCCCCCGGCGCCGGCCCCGGTCGCGACGACGCCGGGCGGGACTAGGATCGCAACAGGCGTCTCGCGCGCATCCATCTCTTCCCGGGCCCAGGCGAGGAGCTCGTCGGCGGACTCGGGGCGTAGGATCCGGTAGGGGATGCCGAGGAGGTCGAGGAGCTTCGGAGAGATCTCGCCCATCAGGAGGTGCTCGGGGGCGTCCTGGCCGCGGAAGCCGCGCCAGGTGACGATCAGCAACGCCGGCAGTCCGTACATGAGCGACAGGGACGCGAGGGCGTTGAGGCCGGTGCCGAGCCCCGAATTTTGCATCACCACCACCGGGCGGCGGCCGCCGAGCCACGCGCCGGCGGCGAGCCCGAGGGCGACGTCCTCACGCACCGCGGGGATCCAGGGAGCGCTCCGGGGACACTCGAGCGCCGCAATGAGGTCCGCGACCAGCGAGCAGGGGACGCCGGTGTAGAAGTCGAAGCCGTTGTGATCGAGAAGGGCGGCGAGCTCGGCACCGGACACGATGCGTGGCTCAGCGCTGCGAGGTCCG
>QHSV01000375.1 GCA_003221655.1 Candidatus Rokuibacteriota bacterium | reverse complement strand
TGACGATGTCGGGGATGTCGCCGATGGTAGCCGGGGCCGCCCTGACGCCCGACAAGGCCCCAGGCCGCTACATGGGCACGATCGAGTTCCCTGACACCGGGACCCGCCAGGTGACGGTCACCTGGGATGGCCCGGCGGGCCAGGGCTCGACGAAGCTCTCCGTCCCCGTCCGCTGATCGCGATGGCACGGCTAGGCGGACTGCTCGCGGCGTTTGTATTGAGTGCGCTGGCTACCACCGGGCTGGTGTACGCCCAGCCCGGTGCCGAGCTGACAGTGGACGAACTCGTCGCGCGAGCGATCGCCGACAGCCCCGATCTCCGCGCCGCGCGTGCGGAGATCGAGGCAGCCGTCGGTCGTCTCCAGCAAGCGGGCCTGCGTCCGAACCCGATGCTGGAGCTGGGGGGCCAGAAGGCGCTAAGCCCGGACAACAACCTCATGATCGGGCTGACAGTCCCCCTCGACCTCAACGGCCGTAAGGAGGGCCGTGTGGGCGTCGCCGAGCGCGAGCTTCAGATGAAGCAGGCCCAGGTGCGTGACCGGGAACGCCGTCTGGCCGCCGACGTCCGGACGAAGGCCGGGGAACTTCTCGCCGCGCGACGAAGCCTGGCGGTCACGGACGACCTCTTGCGCGTGAACCGCGACGCCCTGCGGCTCGTCCAGGACCGCGTGCGTCAGGGGGCCACACCGGCGCTCGAGGAGAACCTGATGCTCGTTGAGGTCAACCGCTTCGAGGCCACCCGTCAGATGCTCTCCAGCCGTGTGGAGATCGCCGCGCTCCAACTGAAAGGACTGGCCGGCATGGCGCCCGATGCACCGCTCACAGTGCGGGGTGACCTTGCCTCCGGCGCGACGCTACCAACGCCGGACGAGGCGGTACGCAAGGCGCTGGCGAATAGGCCTGACCTCGTCGCCGCACAGGCCGATGTGGCGATGGCGAGGGCCAAGACCCGCAAGGAAGAGGCGGAAGGCCGATGGGACGCCAGCGTGAATGTCGGCTACCAGCGCCAGGACTTCGGCTTCAACCTGAACGGCCTGACCAACAGCGGCGCCACACGGCCGATCCAGGATGTGTTTCATTACTTCGGCGCCGGGGTGAGCATCATGCTGCCGGTGCGCAACCGTAACCAGGGCAACATCGCCGCGGCGGTCGCCGAGACCACGGGCGCGGAACGGCGACTACAGTTCACCGAGCTGACCGTCCGCCAAGAAATCGCAGCGGCCCTCGCCCAGCACGCGGCGGCCACGCGCTCCCTCGAAATCTACGAGCGAGGCGTCCGCGACGTCGCGACCCGGAACCTCAGCGTCGTGCGGCAAACCTACGAGCTGGGACGCGGCTCGCTGCTCGACGTGATCGCCGAGCAACGCCGCTACATCGAGATCGAGAACGGCTATACCGACTCCCTGAAGCAGGTATACGACGCCACCGTCGAGATCGATCGGGCGACCGGGACGATCATAACCAACTGGGGGACGATGACCGATGGGTCGCGATGACGAGCTAGTCGAAGACCGGCCCGCGGGCCACGGGGGAGGACACGTGCGGCGGTACATGATGGTGACGGCCGCCGCGGTCATCTTGCTCCTGGTTGGCGCGGCGGCCGGCGTTGTGTGGAGTGCCCGGCGCGGAAGTGCCGACGGAAGGACGCAACCGACGGTACCGACGGGAGATGCCCGGCCGCCCTCCGCCTCAGCCAGTGGTGGGTCAATGCCCGGGATGTCTGGCATGGGGGCTCAGGCAGGATCGGCCGATCAGACCAAAGGAGAAGAGCCTGTCGAGGTGTCGTTGACGCCTGAAGCGGTCGAGCGCGCCGGGATCAAGCTCGCCGACGTCAAGAGCCAAGCGTCCGGATCAGGTCTGACGGTCCCGGGGACCGTCATGTCCAACGCTTACCGTGACACAAAAGTGAACGCGCTCGTCGGTGGCATTGTGCGTCAGGTGACGGTTGAGCTCGGCGCTTCGGTGCGTCGCGGTGAGCCGCTGGCGGTCATCTTCAGCGGCGAGCTGGCCGACGCGCAGATGAAATACCTCTCGATGCGCGCGATGCTCGAAGCCGACCACCAGAAGCTCGAGCGCACCCAGAAGCTGGTCACGCTCGGGTCGGCGAGCCGGCAGGAGTTGGAGGAAGTCACTGCCGTCCATACAGGCCACGAGACAGAGGTGGCCGCGGCTCGACAGCGCCTGCTACTGCTTGGACTGTCGTCTGACCGCGTCGCGACGCTGGAAACCGCGTCGCAGGTCGTTTCGGAAGTCACTGTACCATCGCCAGCGGGTGGCCTGGTCATCTCCCGCACCGTGAACCCAGGACAGGTGGTCAACTCCGGCCAAGAGCTTTTCATCGTGACGGATCTGAGTACCGTGTGGGTGATCGGCGACCTTTACGAGCGGGACTTCCCACGAGTCCGTGTCGGCTCGCCGGCGACGATCATGATTCCATCGACGCCCGACCGCCCGCTGAAGGGCCGCATCGCCTACATCGACCCCCGAGTCGATGCGGCGACGCGAACGGCCAAAGTCCGTGTCGAGGTCCCGAACCGCGGCGAACTGCGTCTCGGGATGTTTGTCACGGTGAGTTTTGAAACTGGTGTCTCGGAGCGCGTGACTGTCGTGCCGCGCGCCGCCATCCAGATGATCGGCGAGCGCGCCGTAGTCTACGCGCCAGTCGAGGGCGAAGAGGGCAAGTTCGTTGAACGCACGGTGAAGGTCGGCGTGCCGATGGGTGAGGTCGTTCAGATCCTGGACGGGGTCAAGCCCGGCGAGAAGGTCGTGACGGATGGCAGCTTCTTTCTACGGGCCGAAGCCGCGAGAACGCGCTCTGGCGGTTAAGGAGCGGCGAGTCTCGCCGATGGTTCCAGGGGGACCTAGCTCGCGCTTCGCGGAGCGCCCGGTACAGCTCGGCGCCCCGGTCGAGGATTCGCTCAATGTGCTCGAGGGGCTGAAGCCTGGCGACCTCGTCGTCACGGCAGGGAGCTTCTTCTTGCGTGCCGGGGCGGATG
>QHSV01000374.1 GCA_003221655.1 Candidatus Rokuibacteriota bacterium | reverse complement strand
TGTCATGGGTACTGCAACATAAAAACGTCATCCCCCGTGTTGAGGGTATCCAGCACGTTCGGCGAGGCGGGGATCATAGGCCCGACGCCACGGGTGTCGTCGGGATGGCGGTGCTGGGAGCGCAGCGGCGAGGTGCGTTAGCGCGGTCCTGAGCGATGGAGCGCGTGGGGCACGGAGGCGGCGGTCGGCGCTCGGAGCGCGCCGCGACATCAAGGTGAAGTCCGCCCCCGGCGCGGCGACCATGGCAATGACGGTGGCATCGGCGCAGACGACGATGCGGCCGTCGACCAGCTCGCGGACTTCGACGCGTCGCCGGGCGTAGGAGCGGCCGTAGGGCCCGCGAGGAATCTGGATGACGCGCGGTCCCAGCCGCACGGTGTTGTCGCGGGCCACCCGGCGCTGATAGGACAGCTCAGCACGACCGCGAGATCCCGCGGGGGGTGGCGCCACACGGGGTGCGGGTCGGCGGCGCCGCGGGCGAAGCGACGATTGAAGTCGGCCAGGAACGTCGGTAAGAAGGCGTTGGCGTCGGCGCGCGTGGTGATGCCGTGAAGACGCAGCTCGCTGACCAGGCGGTCTTGCAGCGTCTCCCAGAGTCGCTCGACGCGGCCCTTGCCTTGCGGAGAGCGCGCCTGGACATAGCCGATGCCGAGCTCCTGGAGCACCCGCCCGAGATGGGTGGGCGCTTGTGCGCCCGCCAGTTGTTCGGCCAGCGTCCAGTGGTGGTCCGTGCGGACGAGGATATTGACGCCATCGCCGTAGAGCGCGACGGGGAGCCCGACCGTGGTGAACATCTGATGCAGCAGCGTGGCGTAGCCGTGCAGATCTTCGGTGGGACGGAAGTGGAGCGCGACGACCTGCGAGGTGGCGTCGTCGATGGCCCCGAGCAGCGTCATGGCCGGGCCGCGGCCCTGGAGCCAGTCGAAGGGGCTGCCGTCGAGCTGGACGAGCTGGCCCGCCGCCTGCTCGCGGGGCCGGCGGCTGCGATGCTGCGGCGGGCGCCGGCGATGGACGGCGGGCAGGCCCAGCGCCCGCCGCAGGCGCCGGACGGACTCGCGGGAGATCGCAATCTGCTCGACCTCGAGCAGCTTCTCGGTGGCATGGGTGTCATTGAAGCCTTTGTAGAGGCCACTCAGGAGGGCTTGGGCCTGGACCGTCTTGCTCGCCGGCAAGCGACGGTGCGAGAGCTGCCCCCGGCCACGATGCCGGAGGGCCGGCGCGCCCCCCTCGCGAAACCGCTCCTTGAGTCGCTGAAACTGCCGGGGCGACATACGCAGGGCCGCCGCGCCGGCCCGGTTGCTGATCCGCCCGGCCAACGCGGCCGCCACCAAGCCTGCCCGGGGCAACTCCTTCCGGCTCATCGTGAAAGTCTCCATGGGGGGATGACACTTTCACGTAGCAGTTACCCCACGACATTTTTATGTAGCAGTAGCACCTGGAGGTCGTGGCCTTGACGCGCCGGCCC
>QHSV01000373.1 GCA_003221655.1 Candidatus Rokuibacteriota bacterium | reverse complement strand
CCACTGGACGCTCGCCGAAGAGCTCCAGGGCCACCAGGACCCGACGCACTTCGGGCGCATGCTACAGGCCCTCGGCATTGGCTTCATCCAGGCCCACTCGCCCCAAGCCAAGGGCCGCGTCGAACGGCTCTGGGGCACGCTCCAGGATCGCCTCACCAGCGAATTGCGGCTGCGCGGCATCAGCACGCTCGAGCGCGGCAACGCCTTTCTGCCCGAGTTCCTCGCCGATTTCACTCGCCGCTTTGCGCAGCTGTCAGCGGTAATGCAAAACTCCCCACCTGTGGTAACTGAAATTTCCCCACCCTCCTCAAGAGGAGGGAGTCGAAATGTCGACCGAGATGGAGAGGCCGGCCGCGACCATCGGCGCAGAGGTCACTCTCTGCGAGGAGGTGCCGATGGTCCGCCGGGAGAGGTGGGAGGAGATGCGCCGCCTGTGGGTCGCCGAGCGGGTGCCGATCGCCGAGATTGCGCGCCGCTTGGACCTGGATCGCAAGACCGTCCGACGCTGCCTGCGCGATACAGCGTGGCAGCCGTATCACCGGCCGGCGCGGCCGGACACGCTGCTGACACCGCACGCTGAGTATCTGCGGGAGCGCGCCGAGCAGGTCGATTACTCGGCGCAGATCCTGTTTCAGGAGCTCCGCCAGCGCGGCTATCAAGGCAGCTACGAGACGGTGAAGCTCTTCGTCCGCCCCCTGCGCGCCCTGCGGTTGGCGGCCGAGCGGGCGCTCATCCGGTTCGAGACGCCGCCGGGGCGGCAGAGCCAGATCGATTGGGGCCAGGCGCGGGTGTCCTTCCGCCACACGAGCGCCGTCCGGCACGTCTTCGTACTCCCGCTCGGCTTCAGCCGCCGTAGTTACTACCAGCCCTGCCTGAACGAGGCCCTGCCGCAGTTCCTGGAGGCGCACGAGCGCGCCTTCGAGTATTTCGGCGGCCACACGCGCGAGCATCTCTACGACCGGCCGCGCACCGTCTGCCAGGGCACGGCGGAGGGGCGGATCCTCTGGAACTCCACCTTTCGATGCTTCGCCGACTACTGGGGCTTCGAGCCGCGACTGTGTCAGCCCTATCGCGCCCAGACGAAGGGCAAAGTCGAGTCCGGCGTGAAATACTTCCGCCGCAACTTCCTGCCGGGCCGGACCTTTGTCGACGACGTCGACCTCGACGAACAGCTCCGGCAGTGGATGACCGAGATCGCCGATCAGCGGATCCACGGGACCACGCACGAGCGCCCGATTGATCGCTTCGTCGAGGAGCACCGCCACCTGGTCGACACCGCCGGGCACCCCAGCTTCCGCCTGGAGGCCCGGCAGCCGCGGGTCGTGGCCGCGGATTATCTCGTGAGCTTCGAGACCAATCGCTATTCGGTGCCGTTCACGCTCATCGGCCAGGCGGTCGAGGTCCTGCGCGGCGCCGGCCGCCTCCTGATCTTTCACCGGGGGACCGTCGTGGCCGAGCATCCGGAACTGTCGGGCAAGTACCAGCTCCGCATCCTGCCCGAGCATGGCCCCGGCGCCATCGCGCGCACGGCCCGCCGGGTGCGCTCCTCGCGCCGGGCGATGAGCAGCGCGTCGACGCCGTTTGCCGAGGTCGAGGTGCGGGACCTCGCCGTCTACGACACCCTGCTGCGGCCCGCGCCGGGGGATACGGAGATAGCGGCCCCTCATCCGATCGCGGCTCCTGGAGGCGCTGAGCGCCTCGTCCACGAGCCGGCCAGTGCGCGAAACCCATCTTCGGCCCTGACGGGCCGCGGAGCCTCGTCATGAGCGCGGCCCAGCTCGAGCGCCTTCAGGAACACCTGCAGCGCCTGCGGCTGTTCAAAGTCCGCGAGCGGCTCGAGGCCCTGCTGCAAGACGCGACGACGCAGGAGACGCCCTACGCTGACTTCTTGGACCTCGTGCTCACGGAGGAAGTCGCCTCCAAAACCGCCAAGCACGTCATCATGCGCACGCGCCTGGCCCGCTTCCCGTTCGTCAAGAGCCTGGAGACCTTCGACTTCAGCTACCAGCCCTCGCTCGACAAGAAGCAGATCCAGACCCTCGCCACCTGCCACTTCATCGAGCACGGGGAGAATGTCGTCCTGCTCGGGCCGCCCGGCGTCGGCAAAACCCATCTCTCCGTCGGGCTCGGCCTCAAAGCGATCGAACGGGGCTACCGCGTGCTCTTCACGACCGCCGCGAGCATGATCGCGGCGCTGAGCCGGGCGGTCAGCGAGAACCGGCTCGACGAGCGGCTCAAGATCTACACCGTGCCGCGGCTGTTGATCGTCGACGAGATCGGCTACCTGCCGATCGATCGCGCCGGCGCCAACCTCTTCTTCCAGCTCATTAGCCGCCGCTACGAGCGGGGCCCGATGATCCTCACGACCAACCAAAGCTTCGGCAGCTGGGGCGAGGTCTTCGGCGACCGGGTTATTGCGACCGCGATCCTCGACCGGATCCTGCATCACGCGATTACCGTCAACATCCGGGGCAACTCGTATCGGCTCAAAGAGAAGCTGAAGGCCGGCCTCGTCCGTCCCAGCGAGGCCACGGAGTGAACCCGGGGGTGGGGACTTTTCAATTACCGGGCCTGGGGACATTTGGATTGCCGTTGACACTCGCCGGCACCCGAACGTGGCATGACAAGGCGTTGAGCCATGGATTCACCCCGTCCGGTGTGTCAGACAAGCCCCGATCATCGGGGGCGTGGGCGGGCAGCACCCGCCCACGGCATCCCCTCTCGTCTCTTGCGCAGAGTCACCTGCGCGCCCAGGCTAGGCAGCCCGGCCTTGGTTCTGCTGAGTGCATGTAGCGCCGCTTGGAACCGCTAGCTCGTTCCCGACGACGCCGTCTCCGAGCCCGGTGGCGTGATGTCCATTTCCGATCCCCCGATCGATCGGGAGTTCTACACGCGGGGCGCCCTGCGTCGCCGCATCCCCCTTCTACTCCGCCGAGTCGTCGGCGTCAAGGCGCACGGGACGAGCAAAACATTCCATAATACCAATATACCCATGCCATTCTGATTGACAACCGCTCGGGGTGGCCAGAGCCAAAGCCTGGCGTCCAGCATGTGACCATCCGTC
>QHSV01000408.1 GCA_003221655.1 Candidatus Rokuibacteriota bacterium | reverse complement strand
GAGCTACCCAGCGATGTACCGTCGTGCGGCCAGCTACGTGGACAGGATTCTCAAAGGCGCCAAGCCCGCCGATCTCCCCATCGAGCAGCCGACGAAGTTTGAGCTGGTTATCAATCTCAAGACGGCGAAGGCGCTGGGCCTGACGATTCCGCAGTCGGTGCTGGTGAGAGCGGACGAGATCATTCAGTGACCGAGTTCACTGTGTCAGAATTGTGCCAGAACCATCGGCCACTATCGGTTACCAACGGCCACAACGCGTTCGAGCAGGAGTAGGCAAAGGCCTGAATTGTTCCCTTTGGTGTCCGATAGTGGCCGATAGTACCGGTGAAGTTCGTGAACTTGAAATCCACCGGGGCTCACGCCCCATGGGGTTCGAATCCCTCGCCCTCCGCCACTTAAATCAGCAAGTTGTGGATCACGTGTCGACGATGTCGTTGACTTGAAAAACCCGAAATTGTGCCAGAACCGTGTCAGAACTTCGGAGAAGAGCCACTCTCGGCGTGATCCGATGGGGCAAGGCAAACCGAGCCTGCCGCTACTTCTTCCGTCCCTTCTGGATCTGTGATCGGACTACATGGTCGAAGAATGCGATCGCGTTGAAGTATTTGGATTCCGTGCCCTTGGGCACCTGATGGCTTGGCCAAGAGGGAGAGGCACTTCGCCCTCGGCTCCTCGCCCGCAGCGCGTCGAGAAGGGTACGGCAAGACGGAGCCTGACAGCCGTGCGGCGTGCGCTCCGGGAGCGGGGATACGGGATCGTGCCAGTAACCATCGACTTCGATGACTGGGTATGGAATGACGTGTATGCGCGGTGTGCGGGCGAGCCGGGCGGTGGAAGCGTTGACGCGGCGCTTCCGCAAGGCAGCTCTTCGTGCCCTTCACTGGTCCGAACAAACTGCGGAAACACTCGTCCAGCGGCCGATCAAGCAAATCCTTCTCCTTCACGTCGGCGCTTTTGACGCGCTGGCGCTCGGCGACCTACTGTCGGCCTACGAGGAGCGGGGGGTCCTCTTCATTCCCGTGCAGGAAGCGCTTGGGGACCCGGTGTACGGGATCGATCCGAAGGTAACCGGGCGAGGCCAAGAGAACTTTCTCACACAGCTGCTGCGCGCCACCAGCCGGCCTCGTCCTCGGCCGCCGGTCCCGCCCGAAGGTTGCCATACCGACTGAGCCCACCCGTTCCGCCAGCCGTCGGTAGCGCGATCGGCAACGGCTGGGCCATCCTCTTTTGACAGCCCAAGGACTTTACGCCGGCATGTACGACCGAGCTCGGGTTACATGGCGGGGCGGAAGCCCGCGGGCTACATCGAGATCGCCCACCTCCGCGAGCTGGTCCAGGATTTCTAGCTTCTGATCGTGCGGACTGACTTAAGGAAAGGATTCCACGAGTGCACGCCTCGTCGCCAACTGCGCCAAACTGCAACCTGCAGCGCGTAGTGGGTGACATTCTCGGTCCGTTGACCCGACTGCAGGCCCCGGTACTCCCGGCCCGGACTGGTGAGCGTGCCACGTCGCCTCTTTTCGCAGCAGCTAGTCAATGACCCGGCGCGCTGCGGCTTTAGCGGCGGCGCAACTCGAGGTAGGGGTCGAGCCCGACGCGCAGGTCCGAGGGGACGAGGCCGTAGTGGGCGAACACCTGCTCCACCTGGCGGTGCAGGGTCGGCCCGTCGAGACCGGCGTACTGCTCCTTGGCGTAAGCGGCGAAGGGGCTCCCGGCGTCGGTGAGGTCTGCGTACTGCGCTGGGTTGAGGACGTGGGTGGCCACGAAGACCCGAGCGCCGGCGTCGAGGCTGCGCTCGATGCGCCCGCGGAGTGCCTCAGCCCAGGGCCGCTCCGCGGCCTTGTTCATCACGAGATCGTTCAGGATGGCGACGCTGCGGGTCTCGCCCCGGTGCTCGAGGAGGCGAAAGAGGAGGTCGTAGTCCATGTTCCCGAACCAGTCGCGGTTACCGAGCACCACCATGAGGTCTACGGGGCCCAGCTGGGCCTCGATCGCGTCGGCGAGGGGCTCGGGGAAGTTGCGCGCGTAGATGCGGTCCCAGTCGTGGTTGAACCGCACGTTCCAGGCGGCGAGGGCTACGGATGCCGCCAGGAAGACGCGGATCGCCAGCGGTCGCCCGCGCAGGAGAAGGCCCAGAGCGACGAGTCCGGGGAAGAGCGCCACCACCCAGTAGTAGGTAATGGGCTCCCAGCCCACGCAGAAGGCGCCCCAGACGAGCACCGAGAGGACGCTCACCACAAATAGCGGCTCGTCCGGCCATAGGGCGCGCAGGCGGGCTCGCATCAGCGGCTGGCTCGCAAAGAGCGCGGCGACCAAGGCGCTTACCCCGCCGAACGCGATGTAGAGGTAGAGGATCGCAGTGAAAGGGAGGTGCCTGGCCAGGGTCCACTCGAGCCGCTCAACCTGGACACCAGTCCGCACCAGTCCCATTACCGTCTGGGCCAGGGACTCTGGGAACCGGACCTGGAGACCGTGCTGGGTCTCCAGGTAAGTGGTCATCCAGCCCCATAGCGCCGTCGGGCTGCGAAAACCCAGGGCCGCGCCCATGGTGACGTAGGCGAGGAGCACAGCTGCCGCGATCCCGGCGCCGAAGGCGGCGCTCCGCAAGAGGCGCCGACCCCACGGTCCACGCTCGGAGAGGAGCAGTGCGCCGCAGCCGGCGGCAGCCAGGAGCGCCGCCGCCTGGTGGAAGACAGTGGCCGCGGTAATGGCCAGGCCGGCGGCCAGGAGCTGTGGTGTCGAGGCCAGACGGCCCTGCGGCCCCGGCCATGCCCCCAGGAAGCCCACCCCCACGTGGACCAACCCGACCTGGACCTCGTTCCACAATAGGTGGTGCGGGTTCGCGTTGTAGAAGGGGTCGGGCTTAAGCGCCCAGAGCCGGTACACGTAACCGTCGCGATGGAAGAGCGGCGGCAGGAGTGCCAGGTAGACGCCCGCGCAGGTCAGTGCGAGGAGAACGGCCCAGGGCCACGCGCCGCCCGGCCGGGCCGCTCCGGCCTCGGACGCCGAGACGGTCATCCGCCACGAGGTTAGACCCGGGATAGGGCTTTTCCCAGCTCCCGGCGGGACGGTGGCGCGCGACATTAACGACCTCTTCTCACTTCATTCGAGTATGCCGCGATGACTAGCACGGCACCGTCAATCATTTAGCCGCCCCGGGCGTCTGGGGGGATTCGTCATCACTACCGCCCCGCGACGGTCCCCGAGCCCAGACGGACGGCGCGGAGGACCGGGAACCGCCGATGGCAACCCCCGCCGTCGCGTGGGACGAGGGGGCGAGGTTCGGATCCCCGGACCGGCGGCGCGTCAAGTGAGCCCGAGGTCACGTTCGAGGCCGTCGCTGTCGTCTCCGTCGTGGGGCTGGTCTCCATTGGGGGAGGTGAAGTCACCGCCGTCACGGGGCGGAAGCTCGACGGTGGGGACCGTGGCCGTCGGCGATTCGGATTCGGGTGACCGATGCACGGGATGCTGCCCCATTCGTCGTGCGTCCGACGGCCGCGAGCCTGTCGCGGGTGTTATCGGGAATGTAAATGACTGCCTGACCAACGCTGATGCCACCGGGCAGCGCGTGCTCGGGCATCACGCGCAGCTTATCCCGGAGACGAGTTAGATGATCAGCGAGCGCCTGGCGCTGGACCAGGATCGGTACGTTTTCGCACGGGCATTGACAAGGCTGCGCTGCTGGAAAAGCCAGGCATCCACATGGTCGAGCAGCAGCGATGCTCTCGCCGCCATGTCGATCAGCTTCCGCCGCTGAGGGGTAAGATCGGCTTCGCCTCCCAGGGCGTTCGCCAATTCACGTCGTAGTGCCAACTGCTCCCGAGCCGCCGCCGTTCGGCGGTCAATCGCGCTGAATCCGGCCAGCTTCACCCGGACCATCGGAGCCGTGAGCCCGTGGCGCGTGTAGGCGCGGCGCGCCGTCATGCGCCAGCCCTCACCGCACAAGCCGCGCGCAAGTGAGTCGGCGGGACTCGTGAAGTCGCAAGGTTAGAGTGCGGCTGTGGATTGATCGCCCAGGCGGGCGACGAGGAAATTCGACAAGCTGACGATGAGACGGACGCGCCCGACTTGTGCGTGACTTGGGCGGTCGCTGTTGTTTTGAGTGGCCCGCTGTGTCCGCGTCGCCCTGCGTCGGGCGCGGCCAAGCTCCCGTTAAACGGACACAGCGGGCCACTGAAGGTATGGCGGGCACTGCTCCGGGACCCTGCCCTGACCTACCGTCCTAAACCAGCAAAGCGTCCTAAACGGGATCGTCGACCTCAACGGTCTGCCCTGGTGGAGGGACGTTCTAGGCCACGAGGCGATGGACCACCTCGGGGCAATGGGCCGGCCGAATATGATATAGGTCAGGTGCTGGCGACGAGAGACGCCATGAAGAAGTGGATTTCTGCAGCAATCATCTTTCCGAGCGCCCTGTAAAGGGGAGGAATCAGCGATGGATACGCAGGGCATCGTTGTACTGCCGGGACAAGGCTCGATATCGAGCATGTCGCCGGGCCGATCGGCGGTGCTCAAGCTGCTGGGCGGAGCGACCGGCGACAGCATCATGATGTTCGAAGAAACCGTTCCCGCCGGGACAAAGAGCACGTTCCATCTGCATCACGGCAGCGACGAGGTGGCCTATGTCCTGAGCGGCGAGGTCACGTTCAAGATCGGCGGCGAGATCACTGTCGGCGGCCCCGGCACCTGCGCGTTCATGCCACGCGGCGTGCCGCATGCCTGGAAGAACACCGGCGCGGAAACCGGGCGTGTGCTGTTTCTCTATACTCCGGCCGAGGCGGGCGGGTTGTTGGAGGAACAGCAGCGGGCGCACCGCAGCTTCGCATCGATGAACGAGCGCGAGGTGGCCGAGATGTGCCAACGCCACGGCTGGGAGATCGTCGGACCGTCGCCGCTCTAGACGGCGGCGGCATTCCGCGCGCGGCTTCCCTTACAGCCCACGGGGTTCTGCTTTAGAAAGTTCAGGCGATCGGAAGACCGTATTGGCGATGTGCATGAAGGCCCTCGCCGGCAGCACTCCCACGTAGAAAGCCAGCTGCATGCCAATTTCCATGATTTCCGTTTTGGTGAGGCCGAAACGCAGTGCCCCTTCGATCATCCGACGGACGGACACGTCGTACTGTCCCCTTACTACCAGGGCCGCTAGGGCGCAGACGATCCGGCTCTTCATATCCAGTCCGGGCCGCGTCCAGACGGCCCCCCAGAGGTACTCGTGCATCAGAACGTCCAGCGCGCGTTCCACCGGCGTTGGCTCCGTCGGATGGTAGCCGAAGACGTCGGAGATCAGCTCCTTATGTTTCGCGACTCCCCGCTCGTACAGTGTCTTGGGCTCTAGCGAGGGATCGAAGGTTTCTGGCAAGGTAACGTGCATATCCTGCTCTTCAAAGACCTCCTTGGTCACAGCCAGGGCATTATAGGCAGCCGGTATGCCACCGTAGAAGGCGACCATCATGAGTATCTCGATGATCTCCTCCGGCGTGATACCCACATTCAGAGCATTGCGTATATGTGATCGGACCTGCGTGGTGAGCTGAATGGCGGCGACCGTCAGGGTCGCCATGGCACGATACCTGAGCTCCAGGCCCGGACGACTCCAGATGGAACCGTACAGACTTTCCGTGCTGATCCTGTACATATCCGGAGCCAGATCATAGGCGGCGGGAACGGCCCCCTTGTATATCCTCCCCTGGCCCCCAGCCAGGCGCCCCCGCATCTCCAAGCCCTTCTGGAACCGCTCGTCTAAAGTAGCCATGCTGCGACCTTCCTTCTCTTCCACGGACTAGCTGCCTTTTGGAGTAGCATCCACCATGGCGCGCGCAGAATCTTTATCGCGATACCAGAGCGCATCGATTCTGGTAAACCTCTCCCACTTGTAGGGCAGATCGAATTCGCTATAAATAGCCCGAACCGGACACATTGGCTCGCAAGCGCCACAGTCGATGCATTCGTGCGGGTCGATGTATAGTTTCCGGTCCTTTCCAGCGTCGAAATGAATGCACGCCACAGGACAGACGGTGACGCACGCTTGATCCCGTACGTCAATACACGGTTCGGTAATCACATAGGGCATTGCGATCGAGTGCTAGGCAAAGGAACTACTGGCGCAAGAGCCTCAGAGCTCGCGTAAGTCCATGACACAGCCCTGCAGGCGCTTCTGGGCGGCAGGGGAAAGGGCGGTGACATACTCGGGCTCCCGCAGCAGCTGGCTCACCAGCTCCAGCAGATAGCTCCCGGCTCGGTCGGGAAAACCCGCCCGGTAGTCGCGCAGCGAGGCGGCCGGCAAGGACTGATGACGCGGCGCCACCTGTTTCGAGATGGCGTTCATGTGCCGTTCGTACTCGACGACCTTGTCCGGCGCGGGCGGCTCTGGCAATGCCAGGGGATGCGATTCCTCCGTGTCCACGGTCACCAGGGCGAGAGTCTTGAGCGTGTCGATGGCGACTCCCAGCTCCGTGAGGAGCGTTTTCTCTTCCATGTTCCTACCCTCCCTTACCCCTGCGCGCTTCCTCGCTCAGGCTGCGCTCGGCGCCTGGAGTGCCTTGACATGCTCGCTCCAATGACGCGTGATCGTCTCCAGGCGCTGCAGGAGGGAGCGCCCAGTGCCATCGCCGGTGACCAGGACCGTGGCGTTCGGGTCGGGAAGGGCACGCGCCGCCTTCACCAGCCGCGCCTGCAATTGGCGCACGAGCTCTGCGAGCTGGGCGATGTCTTGGCCGGCCAGGCGACCGACGGCCCTGGCGTTCATCTCATCAACCGAGGCGTAGAAGCGATACGGTTTACCACCGGACAGGACAGACTCCATGCCTTCGACTGTCGCCTGATGCCACCAGGCCAGGTGGCACAGGACCTCGCGCGGTCCCCAGTGCCCAACCTTGATCCGGGCCTGGCCTCCGGGCCCCTGGAAGTAGGTCAATCCGGCCTCGACGCTCTGCTCCAGCGCTCGAATGAGGGCCTCGATCGGTTGACTCGCTGCCATGACAGGAATCCCCCTCCCAGGAGCGATACACAACGTACACTGGCCGGGGCGCGCAGACCGAGACAGCCGGCGTGCTACGCCTTGGGCCTGTGCCTCTCGATGAGCGCCACGATTTTGGGATCGATCCGATCCTTCAACGGGCGTCCGGCGTCGCACAGGGCGATCCCCAGGTGTGCGTCCCGAGTGAGCCGGTCGAATTCAGGACTCCCCCGCCACTGCCGCTCCAGCTCACCAAACAGCGCGTCGATATGGGCCTTCTCAAACATCTCCTGACCTCCGCTCCGTGAGCACAACGCACGGCGGGGCCAACCTGCTGCTGGTTGGCCCCGCCTTTTCTGCCATCGACTACGGGCGCGCGTCCGAGACCGGAGCCTACTCGTCTCCGAGGGTCGAGTTCCCCTTGTCGATGATCTTCTTCACGTCGCGAGCGAAGCCTACCAGCTCTTCCTGGGAGGGGATGCCTTCCTTTACCAGTTTTTCCTTGAACTGCTGGAAGAGCCACTCCTCGTTGCGGCCGTGCGGAATCTCGAAGAAGTTCCGGTCGAACAGCGGCAGTTCGCCCGGCCCGAAGTAGCCTTTCTCCATGAAGGTGTAGCCTTCCAGGAGGTGTGTGCCTTTGCCGAGCACCTGGCCCGTGGCTACGTAGTGCTCCATGACCGCCGGCATCCCAAAGCGTTGGATCGGGCAGGTCTTCATACAGACGGCGCACCCATCGTAGCGCGCCATGACCGGGCGGCAGCGCTCGTAGATGAGCTTGTTCTTCTCGACGCCACGCCACCACACCTTCTCCTTGACGAGGGCACGACCCGGA
>QHSV01000158.1 GCA_003221655.1 Candidatus Rokuibacteriota bacterium | reverse complement strand
CCTCGCCCTGGAGCAGCACCTGCCCCCGGACGATGCGGCCGGCCGGCTCCGGCAGCAGGCGAAGCACCGAGAGCCCGGTCATCGTCTTGCCGCAACCCGATTCGCCCACGAGGCCCAGGGTCTCGCCCTCGCGGAGCGCGAAGCTCACGCCGTCCACCGCCCGTACGACGCCCCAGCGAGTGTAGAGGTACGCGTGGAGGTCTTTCACCTCCAGCACGACCGGCGCCGCGGCATTCAATGCGCGCGCGACTCCTCAGACCTGCCTGAGGCGCGGGTCCAGCCAGTCGCGGAGCCAGTCACCGAACAGGTTGAAGGCGAGCACGACCAGCATGATGGCGGCGCCGGGCACGACCGCGAGCCACCAGGCGCTCGCGATGTGGCTGCGGCCGTCCGCCACCATCTGGCCCCAGGACGGTGTCGGCGGCGGGATGCCGGCGCCGAGGAAGGAGAGCGAGGCCTCCACGATGATGACGAAGCCGATGTGCAGGGTCAGAAGGACCATGAACGTGTTCAGGACGTTCGGCACGATGTGGATGGCCATGATGCGCAGGTGCGAGCAGCCGTGGACCCGGGCCAGCGCGACGAAGTCGCGAGTCTTCACGGCCAGCACCTCGCCCCGGACCACGCGGGCAAAACGGGCCCAGATGAGGACGGTGATCGCGATGGCGATGGTCTGCAGACCCTGGCCCAGGCTCACGGCGAGGAGCAGCGCGATGAGGATCGTCGGAAACGTCAGCGTCGCGTCGACTACCCGCATGAGGAAGCTGTCCACGCGGCCGCCGAGATAGCCGGCCACGATGCCCACGATGAGCCCGACACCGCCGCCCGCCAGGAGCGCCACGGCCGCCACGATCAGGCTCACGCGCGCGCCGTAGATAATTCGGCTCAGGACGTCCCGGCCGAGGACGTCGGTCCCGAGCAGGTGCGTCGTGCTCCCGCCCTCCTGCCACGCGGGCGGGCGAAGCTTGTCGGGCAGCGACTGCTCGGTGGGCGAGTGGGGCGCGATGAGCGGCGCGAGCACGGCCACGAGGATCAGGACGGCGATGATGAAGAACGAGGTCCACGGCAGCCGCGCCAGGTCCCCGCGCGACCGGGGGCCAGCCGAGACCTCGGCCGACGGTGAGGATCCGGAGCCGACGTCGATCCGCTCCTCGACCCGCGCCATCTATGCGTACCGGACCCTGGGGTCCAGGTAGGCGTAGAGGATGTCCACGCCGAGGTTGACGCCGAGCACGATGATCCCCTTCAATAAGATAATTGCCTGGAGCAGCGGGTAGTCCCGGAAGATGACCGCCTCGTACGTGAGCCGTCCGACGCCCGGCCACGCGAACACGGTCTCCGTCACGATCGCGCCGGTGATGAGCAGCGCAAAATAAACGCCGAACAGCGTGGTGACCGGGATCAACGCGTTCCGCAGGCAGTGCTTCCAGATCACGACGGTCTGCGAGAGCCCCTTGAGTCGGGCGAGCTTGACGAACTCACTCCCCATCACCTCGAGGAGGCTCGAGCGGACGAGCCGCATCATGCCGGCCACCAGGAACACTCCGAGGGTGATGGCCGGCAGCACGTAGTGGCTCGGCCCGCCCATCCGCGACGAGGGAAGCACTCCGAGCTTGATGCTGAAGACGTAGATGAGCACGATGCCGAGCCAGAACTGCGGCGTGGCGATGCCGAGAACGGCGACGGCACCCGAGACGCGATCGATCATCGTCCCGCGGTGCACCGCCGCCAGCACGCCGAGGGGGATCGCGATGGCGAGCGCCCCGACCATGGCGAGCGGCAAGAGCCGGAGCGTGTTGGGAAGGCGCTCGAAGAAGACCTCGGTCGCCGGCTTGCGATAGCGAATGGAATCGCCGAGGTCGCCACGGAGCGCCCCGGCGAGAAAGAGGTAGAGCTGCTGGTGCACGGGCCGGTCGAGTCCGAGCGCGAGCATGAGATGCGCGCGGTCCTCCTGGGTGGCGTCCTCGCGCAGCAGGAGATCTGCGGGGTTTCCGCTCACGCGCGCCAGGCCGAAGATGACCAGCGCGAGGACGAAAAGGAGCAGCACGCTCTGGAGGAACCGCCGCAGGATGAACCGCTGCACTGGTCGCGCTCGCCCGATCTCAGGGCCAGGGCCGCTGTTCCGGGCGCGGCATCCGCTCGGTCACGTCGCCGAACTCATGTCGGCCCGGGATCGGTTTGAAGTACCCGACGCCCTTGGGGTTCACGGCCCAGGTGCCCA
Source organism: Candidatus Rokuibacteriota bacterium (assembly GCA_003221655.1). GTDB lineage: Bacteria > Methylomirabilota > Methylomirabilia > Rokubacteriales > CSP1-6 > AR31. The sequence continues at coordinate 2 of QHSV01000158.1, read as the reverse complement.
AC
>QHSV01000157.1 GCA_003221655.1 Candidatus Rokuibacteriota bacterium | reverse complement strand
CCGCCGTGCGCTTCGCGTCGTCCCTCTCGGCGACCACCGCCTCGTACGCCTTGTCGCCCTCCTGGCAAAGGACCGGGCAGTTCTGGGGATCGCCGAAGAGGTGCTGGACGCCCTTGGAGACGAAGGCCGTGGCGTAGCGTGGTATCGGCTCCGGCCGGCCCGCCGTGCGGTACATCGAGGCCGTCCCGACCAGCCCCTTCTGCTCGCCCCGCCCCATGGGATCGAACGCGCCCCACTCCACGGTCTTCATCTCCACCTTGACCCCGATCTTCTCCCAGAAGCCGGCGACCGCCTCGCCGATCGGGACCATGAAGGGCGTGCCGGGGAGCGCCGTGTTCCAGAACGTCAACCGGAAGCCGCCGGCGTGTCCCGCCTCGGCCAGGAGCTGCTTGGCCCGAGCGGGATCGTAGCGCAGCGCCGTCCGGGACCAGTCCTCCCAGCGGGGGACGGTCATGTCGCTCGAATACTTGAACGACGCGAACGGCATCGGCCACTGTGCCTCCTTACCCATGACGTGGTCGATGATCTGCTGCCGGTCGATGGCGAGGGAGAGCGCCTCGCGCACGCGGACGTCGTTGAGCGGGGACGCCTTGGCTTCCGGCCGGTACAGGCCCCAGAACTGATAGACGGCCTGCATCGTGCCCGGCACGCTGACGATCTTCATCCCACCGGCCCGCGCCTCCTTGACCGCCTCGGGACCGATGCTCACGATCGCCGCCTCGCCGGTCCGGACCATGGCCAGGCGCGTGCTCTGCTCGGGCACGAGCAGGAGCGTGAGCCGCTTGAACTGTGGCGTGCCGCGCCAGTGCGGATACGTGACGGCTTCGTACTCGACGCGGTCTCCGGGGATGCTCCGGACGAACTTCCAGGGGCCGCTGCCGATCGGCTTGTCGCGGAACCCCTTGGCGCCCACGGTCTCGATGTACTTCTTCGGCATGACCGAGCCTTCCATGAAGACCGCTCGGGAGAGGCTCGCCGCGAACTGCGGAATGACGCCCTTGGTGTAGACCCGGACGGTGAGGTCGTCCACGACCTCGATCCGATCGACCGCCCGCCGGAGCGCGGCGGCGCCCGAGGAGATCGACTCGGGCGACATGACCCGCTCGAGACTGAACTTCACGTCGTGCGCGGTGACCGGGTCGCCGTTGTGAAAGCGCTGGCTCTTGCGGAGGTAGAAGGTCCAACTCCGGCCGTCCGCCGCGAGCTCCCAGCGCTCGGCGGCCCCGGGGCCGATCCCGCCCTTCTCGAGGTCGAATCCCACCAGCGAGTCCCAGATCGGCGCGTGATAGTGCGCGTGCGGAGCCCGCGTGTCCATGATCGGGTCCATGATCTGGCCGCCCAGCGTGTCGAGCGCGATGACGAGCGTGTCTTTGTCGGCGGCGCTCGTGTCGAGGGCGATGCCCGCGACCAGAAGACCGCTCAGAGCCAGGACTGCGAGGATTCCCGTGTGCATGCTCTCTCCTTTGAGGGGCGGCGCGACCAGACGTCGAGCCGGTCCGGGCATTCTTCACAACGAGCCGTCCCGGTGTCAAGCCCGGACGTGGCGACGTGCCGCGTCTCGGCGACGCGCCGCCAGGCGGCTCCACGCCCCCCTCACCTTGACGGCAAGGACCTAGCCGGGTGAGTATCGACGGGCGCCGCACGACGACGTCCGGGGCGGAGGCACACCAGGGCACCGCGGCACGCGTGTCGCGCAGTCGAGGAGGCAGAACGCCATGCACTTCGGGATCTTCGTCGAAGAGATGCGGTACGGGGCGAACCAGGTCTCCGCGTTCCGGGACGCGTTCGAGCTGGCGCAGCACGCCGAGGACTGGGGTCTCGACTGCGTCTGGCTCGGTGAGATCCACTTCACTCCGACGCGTTCGGTGATCTCGGCGTCACTCCAGGTTGCCAGCTCGATCGCAAGCCGGACCCGGCGCCTTCGGGTGGGAACGGCCGTGACCGTGCTTCCGCTGAATCACCCGTTGCGCATTGCCGAAGAGGTTGCGACGCTCGATCACATCAGCGAGGGCCGCCTGGAGTTCGGGATCGGCCGCAGCGGCGTCGCGCGCTCGTACGACATCTACGGCATCGCCTACGGCGAGAGTCAAGCGCGCTTTCGCGAGGCGCTCGAGATCATCCGGGAGGCCTGGAAGGGCGAGCCGTTCAACTACGACGGCGAGTTCTATCGATTCCAGGGCGCGACGGTCGCGCCGCGGCCGTATCAGGTCCCGCATCCGCCCATCAGGATGGCCGCCAACACCGAAGAGACGTTCCCGGCAGTCGGCACGATGGGATTGTCTGTCTTCGTCGGACTGCGCGCCGCCGAGGTCTCCGATCTACAGGCGCACCTGGCGCTCTACCGGCGGGCGTGGCGCGAGGCGGGTCATCCCGGCGATCCCAGCGTCTATCTGCGCATCCCGGTCTACGTCTCGACGACGGAGCGAGGCGCCGTCGAGGAGCCCCGCGCGAGCCTCATGCACTTCTTCGGCCGCCAGACCGAGCTGGCGCGGGCGGTGATCGGCCGCGCCGGTGCCGGCCCCGCCGACCGTCGTCGCGCGCTGGCCGAGCGCATGGCGAATCTCTCCTACGATGACGTTCTCGCAAAGAAGGTGGCGTTCGGCACCCCGGCCGGCGTGATCGACCGTCTGACCCGGCTCCGGGAAGAGCTGGGCCTGGACGGGATCGTCGCCGAGCTCAATCCCGGCGGGCGCATTCCCCTGGAGCTCGAGACGCGGAGCCTGCGGCTCCTCACGCACGAGGTGATGCCCGCGTTCAAGTGACGGAGAAAATCGAAGGGGATTCCAGGCACGGCCCGAGCGTCGTGCCGATAGAGCGCGGGATGAGCCGCAGCGACCAGGAGCCGGACGACCGCGGCTGCGTCCAGAATGCGACATCGGACCATCGAAGATCGCTACCCGCCGCTTCGCGACTACGCGCTGATCGGGGACGGCCGGACGGCCGCGCTCGTCTCGCGGGATGGGTCGGTCGACTGGTGGTGTCTCCCGAATCTCGACTCGCCGAGTATCTTCGGGGCCGTGCTCGACGCCGACCGCGGCGGCCGCTTCGTCCTGCATCCTGAGGGCGTCGTCGAGGCGCGACGGCGCTACCTGCCGGACACGAACGTGCTGGAGACGACCTTCACGACGGCCACGGGCCGCGTCCGGGTCACCGACGCGATGACGCTCCCCGGCCTGGGCCTCGCGCCATTCCGCGAGCTCGCGCGCCGCGTGGAAGGGCTCGACGGGCGCGTTGCCATCCGCTGGCGCATCGAGCCGCGGTTCGGGTACGGCCTCGCGCCGACGCGCATCGAGCCGCGAACGCCGTTTCCCGTTGCCTCGAGCGGCGGCACCGCCATCGCCGCCTGCACCTGGCAGGCCGGCCGCGTGGACTGTGACCGCGCGGGGATCGCCGGCGGGTTCGAGGCGCGGGCGGGCACGCGCGCCACGCTCGCGGTGAGCGCCGCGCACGGCGAGCCGCTGGTCCTTCCCGCGCGCGCCGACGTCGAGCAGCGGATCGACGCGACGGCCGAGTTCTGGCGCAGTTGGTCGACGCGGCTGTCTTACACGGGGCCCTGGCGTGACGCCGTCGTGCGCAGCGCGCTCGCGCTGAAGCTCCTCGTCTTCGCGCCCTCCGGCGCCATCGCGGCGGCGCCGACCACCTCGCTCCCCGAGCTGATCGGCGGCGAGCGCAACTGGGACTATCGCTTCTCCTGGATCCGCGATGCCTCGTTCATGCTCGAGTCCCTGCTGCAGCTCGGATGCCAGGCAGAGGCGAAGGCGTTCTTCTGGTGGTTCATGCATGCGACGCAACGGACGCTGCCGCGCGTGAACGTCTTCTATCGCCTCGACGGGGGCACCCACGCGCCCGAGCGTACGCTCCCGCTCGCCGGGTACCGCGAGTCTCGCCCGGTCCGTGTCGGCAACGGCGCCGCCGACCAGCTCCAGCTCGACACCTACGGCGAACTCGTGGACGCGGTCTATCAATACGTCCAGAAGGGGCATCCTCTTGGCCGAGATACCGGACGCGACATCGCGAGGATCGCCGACTTCGTCTGCGTGCACTGGCGCGAGCCGGACTCCGGTATCTGGGAGGTCCGGTCCGAGCCGCGGCATCACACGCACTCGAAGGCCATGTGCTGGGTGGCACTCGATCGCGCGGTGCGCCTGGCGCGGGCGGGCCGGGTTCCCCCTGGCCACGCGGCCCGGTGGGCGAGCGAGGCAGCCGCGATCCGCCGCTTCGTCGATGAGCGCTGCTGGTCCGACGCCAAGGGCAGCCACGTGTGGTACGCCGGCGGCGAGCACCTCGACGCGAGCCTGCTCCTGCTCGCCATCATGCGTTACGACCCGCCCGATTCGCCTCGGCTGCGCGCGACCGTTGACGCCGTTCGGCGCGAGCTGGCCGCGGGCCCGCTGCTCCAGCGTTACACCGGCGACGACGGGCTCGCGGGCGGCGAAGGCGCGTTCGCGTGCTGCTCGTTCTGGCTGGTGGAAGCGCTGGCGATCTTGGGCCGGCGGCCGGACGCGGAGCGCTTGATGAGCGACCTGGTCGCGCTCGCCAATGACGTGGGGCTCTACGCCGAAGAGGTCGAGCCGACGACCGGCGCATTCCTCGGCAACTTCCCGCAGGGTCTCGTTCACCTGGCGCTCATCAGCGCCGCGATCGCGATGCACGGAGCGGCGGGATGAGCGTGTGGGGCGCGCTGGCCGGCGGCTTCTTGGGGACACTCGTGCTCACGACGGCGCTGTCGGCCGGCAGCCAGCTCGGTCTCACGCGCATGGACGTCCCGTTCCTGCTCGGGACGGCGTGCACCGACGACCGCGCGCGTGCCAGGGTGTACGGCTACGCGCTGCATTTCCTGGCCGGGCTCGCCTTCGCGCTCGTGTACTACGCGGCGTTCGTCGTGCTCGGCCGCGCCGGATGGGCCCTCGGCCTGGCCTTCGGTCTTGCCCACGCGCTCTTCTCTGGGACGACGCTGGTCAACGTGCTGCTGCCGGCCGTGCATCCGCGGATGGGGACGCCGAGCAGCGCCGCCGACTCGTCGCCGCTGCTGGAGGCGCCGGGCTTCATGCTGCTCAACTACGGCCGCGCAACGCCGGTCCTCACGATGCTCGCGCACATGGCGTACGGCGCGATCGTCGGCGCCTTCGTCGCCGGCTCGGCGCGCTGACGTAGCGCGAAAGCCGCGCCGAGCACGCCTCGCGAGCAAAATGCCGGGGGGCTAAGCCTCGAGGTGAGCATCGCGATTGACCGCGGACGTCGGCGGCTGGGCACGTCCGGCGGGCGACTCGTGAAGGGTGTCGGCCGTCAGGGGCGGTCCCGGGCAGGCCCCGCCCGTACGACACAGGCCACGGTCTCGGCGGCGATCATCCGCTCCTCGTCGGCGACGACGACGAGCGCGCGAATGGCCGAGCCGTCGGCGCTGATCACGCCGTCGGTCCCGTTGTGGGCGGCGTTCTTGTGAGGCGCGAGCGTGAGGCCGCACCACGCGAAGCCGTCGGCAATGCGCTGCCGGATCGCGGGCTGGTGCTCGCCAACGCCTCCGGTGAAGACGACGGCGTCGGCGCCCTCCAGGACGGCGAGGTAGGCGCCGAGGTACTTCCGCGCTCGGTGACAGAAGACGTCGACGGCCAGGCGGGCGCGTGGATCTACGGCCTCGCGGGCAACGAGGTCCCGCATGTCGGCGTTGTCGCCGGCCAGCCCCAGCAAGCCGGAGCGCTCGTTGAGCCAGCGCTCGACCTCGTCGACCGGCACGTGCTCGCCGCGCGCCAGCACGCCGATGATCGCCGGGTCGATGTCTCCCGACCGCGTACCCATCACGAGCCCCTCGAGCGGCGTAAGGCCCATCGACGTGTCCACAGACGCGCCGCCGCGGATCGCGGCCGCCGAGCAGCCGCTGCCGAGGTGCAGCGCGACCAGCCGCAGGTCGTCGGGGGCACGCCCCAGCAACGTGGCGACGCGCGCGGTCGCCCAGGCGTAAGAGATGCCGTGGAAGCCGAAACGCCGGATCCCGTGGCGAGCGGCCAGCTCCCCGGGGATCGCGTAGCGCACCGCGCGCTCCGGCAGCGCCGCGTGGAACGCGGTGTCGAACACGGCCACCATCGGGACCTCGCCGCCGAGCGCGTCCCGGCACGCACGGATGCCGGCCAGGCTTGGGCGGTTGTGGAGCGGGGCCAGCGCCTCCAGCGCCTCGATCGCGTCGACGACGGCGTCGTCGATGAGCGTCGGCACGGTGAATCGCGCGCCGCCGTGCACGACGCGGTGGCCGACGGCGTCGATGGACGCCGTGTTCCGGGCCAGCTCGATTGCGCGCCGGACCGCGGCGGCATGGTCGCCTTCACGCACGGCGTCGGTTCGCTCGGCCAGCGCGCGGCCGGCGGCCGGCGGCGCGCCCGCCTCGACGGCCAGGAGGCGGAACTTCACCGACGACGACCCGCAGTTCAGCGCCAGCACGTTCATCCGCGCACCAGCATCCAGATGCACGCGCTCATCCTTACCATTTCGTCCCAAGAGTAGCCCAGGACGAGGGGGGTTCCATGCGATTGACCTGCGTCCACCCCGGGGCGGAAAATGAACTCGTGGACGCCGCCGAGCTGGACCTCGACCTCCTGGACGCGTACTGGCGGGCCGCGAACTACCTCACCATCGGCCAGATCTACCTGCTAGACAATCCCCTCCTGCGTGAGCCGCTCAAACCCGAGCACATCAAGCCGCGGCTCCTGGGGCACTGGGGAACGTCACCGGGGCAGACCCTCCTCTACGTCCATCTGAACCGGCTCATCAAAAAGCACGATGCCGACATGATCTATCTATCCGGCCCCGGCCATGGCGGGCCGGCCGTCGTGGCCCATGCCTACCTGGAAGGCACGTACTCCGAGATCTATCCGGAGGTATCGCAGGACGTGGCGGGGATGCGCCGGCTATTTCGCCAGTTCTCGACGCCGGGTGGCATTCCGAGCCACGTGAGCGTGACCACCCCAGGGTCGATCCACGAAGGCGGCGAGCTCGGCTACGTGCTCGTCCACGCCTTCGGCGCGGCCTTCGACAATCCCGGGCTCATCGTCGCCGCCGTCGTGGGCGACGGTGAAGCGGAGACCGGGCCGCTGGCCGGCAGCTGGAACGGTATCAGCTACCTCGACCCGGCGCGGGACGGCGCCGTGCTACCGATCCTCCACCTGAACGGATACAAGATCTCCGGCCCGACCGTCCTCGGCCGCTCTACCGACGACGAGGTGCGCGACGTGCTCACCGGCCACGGGTACGAGGTCGTCTTCGTCGAGGGCGACGAGCCGAAGCGCGTGCATCGTCAGCTGGCCGCGACGCTCGACGCGAGCTACGCCAAGATCCGGGCGATCCAGGCGGCCGCGCGGGAACGGGGCGCGCGGGCGCGCCCGCGCTGGCCCGTCATCGTGGTGCGGACGCCAAAGGGCTGGACCGGCCCCAAGGTCGTCGATGGAGTGCCGATCGAGGGCACGTTCCGGGCGCATCAGGTGCCATTGAGCCAGGTCAAGGACAACCCCGATCACCTCCGGATGCTCGAGGCGTGGATGCGAAGCTATCGGCCGGAGGAGTTGTTCGACGCCGCGGGTCGGCTCGTTCCGGCGGTGGCGGCGCTGGCCCCGGTCGGTGATCGACGCATGGGGGCCAACCCGCACGCCAACGGAGGTCGAGCGCCAGCCCCGCTCGACCTTCCTGACTTCCGCGACTACGCGCTCACGGTCAAAGAGCCGGCGACCGAACGCCACGAGTCGACGCGCCAGCTCGGCAAGCTGATGCGGGACATCTTCAGGCGGAACGTCCGGCCGGCGAACTTCAGACTCTTCTGCCCGGACGAGACGAACTCCAATCGGCTGGGCGACGTGTTCGAGGCCGAGAACCGGTGCTTCGTCGAGCCGACGCTCGCGCTCGATGATCACCTGTCCCCGCACGGGCGAGTCATGGAGGTGCTCAGCGAGCACAACTGTCAGGGCTGGCTTGAGGGGTACACCCTCACCGGTCGCCACGGGCTCTTCGCGACCTACGAGGCGTTCGCCATGGTGTCGGCCTCCATGGTCGTGCAGCATGCGAAGTGGCTCGAGGAAAGCATCCGGCTGCCCTGGCGGAGGCCGATTCCCTCACTGAACGTTCTCCTCACGTCCACATGCTGGCGGAACGATCACAACGGCTTCAGCCACCAGGGCCCGGGCCTGATCGACGTCGTGCTCTCCAAGAAGGGGACCGTGGCCCGGATCTACCTGCCGCCGGACGCGAACTGCCTGCTGGCCGTGGCCGATCACTGCTTCCGCAGCCAGAGCTACGTGAACCTCATCGTCATCGACAAGCAGCCACAACTGCAGTGGCTCGACGTCGCTCAGGCGATCGAGCATTGTGCGCGCGGCGCGTCCGTCTGGCCCTGGGCGAGCAACGACCGCGGCGGCGAGCCGGACATAGTCCTGGCCGCCGCCGGTGACATTCCCACCATGGAGGTCGTGGCGGCAGCGTGGTGGCTGCGCCGGCACGCGCCGGAGCTCAAGGTCCGCGTCGTCAACGTCGTGGACCTCATGGCCCTCTTCCCGCCGGACGTTCACCCCCACGGGATGGACGGAGCGTCCTTCGTCGACGTGTTCACGCGGAGCGTCGACGTCGTCTTCGCGTTCCACGGCTATCAGCGGGCCATCCACGCGATCATCCACGGCCGGCCTCACGCCGAGCGGTTTCACGTCCGGGGCTTCAACGAGGAGGGCACCACGACGACGCCGTTCGACATGGTGGTGCTGAACGGCATGAGCCGCTACCACCTCTGTATCGAGGCCCTCCAGCGCGTCGACCTGATGTCGTCGCGAGCGTCCGAGCTGATCGCGCGGTGCCGGGCCGCGCTCGCCCAGCAACACGCGTACAATCGCGAGCATCTAGAGGATATGCCGGAGATCCGTGACTGGGTGTGGGGCGCCTGAGCGCAGGCAAGATTCACGAAAGTGAAGGGTTCGGAGAAGGAGAGTGGCAACGACACGCTCCGCCGGCCTGATCAAGGATGACGGCCTCGACTTCGCGCTAAGGTGCCGGCTCGCGAGGAACCAGCTCTGGAAAGGTTGCTGCAATCAGGGAGTGTGCGCGCTGCGATACCCCGGCGTTACGGGGATCCGGCCGGTGGAGGGGGCGGGGGCGCGGCGGGCGGTGGGGGAATCGGCGGATTCGGGATCCACACCCACTGGTAAGCGGTGACGGAACCGTCGCCCCGAAGCACGTATCGCCCGTGCGGATACTGGATGACCCTTGGCTGCGCCGGTGCCGGCGCGGCGTAGGCCTGGTGAACGTAAGCCGGCGGCGCAGAGTAGGCAGGCGGGGGCGGGTAATAGACGGGGGCGGGCGCCTGGTAGACGGGTGCGGGTGGGTAGTAGACGGGGGCTGGCGCGACGACGACCCTGGGCACGGTGTGGGCCAGGACTTCGCCAACAATTATGAACGGTGCGAAGAGCGCGAACGCGGCCAGGCCGATCACACTCCTCCCCGGCCCGTGGCCTCCGGCGTGAGCTGCGGGCGCCGCGCTACCGACGAGAAAGACGACAACGAGCAGAACCGCCAAGATTCGACGCATAGTTACCCTCCACTCGGGAGCCAGAACGCCGGCAGGGCGGTCTCAGTCTACCATCT
>QHSV01000388.1 GCA_003221655.1 Candidatus Rokuibacteriota bacterium | reverse complement strand
CGGGGTGAACGTCGGCCTTCTCTCCACGGCCGTGTTCGCGCTCGGCGCTTTTCTGGCCGCCCTCGGCGGCATCATCGGCGGGCCCTTCGTCGGCGTCTATCCGGGCGCCGACTTCGAGATCCTCGAGATGGCGCTGGTCGTCGTCATCATCGGCGGCCTCGGCAGCCTCAAGGGCGCCTTCGTGGGCGGGTTGCTCGTCGGCCTCCTCGACAACTTCGGCAAGGCGCTCTTTCCCGAGCTGGCCCTCTTCACGGTGTTCGCGCCGATGGCGATCATCCTCGCCATCCGGCCCACGGGACTGTTCGGCGTCCGATGAAGACGCGCATCGCGATTCGATGGGCAGCGGCGCTCGCGGGCCTCATCGCGCTGCCCGCCGTCCTCACCTCGTATCAGCTCGGTCTGCTCACGAAGATGCTCATCTTCGGCATCTTCGCGATGAGCCTCGACCTGCTCCTCGGCTATGCCGGGCTCCCCTCCCTCGGCCACGCCGCCTACTTCGGCGTCGCCGCCTACACGGTCGGCCTGCTCGCGCTGCGAGTCGCCAACAACTTCTGGCTCGACTTTCCCGCGGGACTCGCCGTGGCGACCGGCGTGAGCGCGCTCTTCGGCCTCTTCGCGCTCCGGGCTCGCGGGAGCTACTTCCTCATGATCACTCTCGCCCTCGGTCAGGTCCTGTGGGGCATCGCCTTCGGGTGGCGCTCGCTCACCGGGGGCGACGACGGCCTCCCCAGCGTGCCGCGCCCGCGCCTGCCGCTGCCGTGGCCGCTGACGGACGGCGGGCCCTTCTATTACTTCGTGCTAGGGTTCTTCGTCATCTCCATCGTCGCCCTCTCGGTGATCGTGCGGTCGCCCTTCGGGCGCGCACTGGTGGGAATCCGGGAGAGCGAGCGCCGGATGGAAGTGCTCGGCTACGACGTGTGGCGCTACAAGTACGTCGCCTTCGTCCTGGCCGGGCTCTTCGCCGGGGTCGCCGGCAATCTCTTCGTCTACTTCAACGGCTTCGTGAGCCCGAGCTACCTCAACATCGTCTTCTCGGCCGCGGCCCTGCTCATGGTGATCCTCGGCGGGGCCGGCACCCTCGTCGGGCCCGCGCTCGGGGCCGCCGTCATCGTTTTTCTGGAAAACCTGATCAGCGCGTACATGGAGCGCTGGGTCCTGGTGCTCGGCGTCATCTACGTGCTCGTCACCCTCTTCGCACCCAGCGGGCTGGTTGGTCTCGTCCGCCAGCGCCTGGGAAGCCATCCGGCATGATGGCCCTGCAGGTCGAGCAACTCTCTCACAGCTTCGGCGGGCTCCTGGCCCTCAGCGACGTGAACCTCGCGGTCGCACCGGGCGAGCGCCTGGCCATCATCGGCCCCAACGGCGCCGGCAAAACCACGCTCTTCAACATCGTCACCGGCATCTTCCGACCCTCGGCCGGCCGGATCCGCCTGCTCGGCCAGGACGTGACGCGCCTGCCCCCTCACCGCCGTGCCCAGCTCGGGCTGGCCCGCACCTTCCAGATCACCACGCTCTTCCCGCGGCTCACCGTGCTGGACAGCGTGCTGCTGGCCGTGCAGGGCCTGGATCCGGTACGTTTCACGCTCCACCGACCTCGCGAGGCGTACGGCCACCTGCGCGAGCGCGCGGAGTCGCTGCTCGCCGAGTGGGGGCTGGCCGACCGGTGCCACGCCGTGACCGGCCGGCTCTCGTACGGCGAGCAGCGCCAGGTCGAGCTGATCCTGGCGCTCGCCGGCGCGCCGAAGGTGCTGCTGCTCGACGAGCCGACGGCGGGCCTGTCTCCCGCCGAGACGGCGTCCGTCGCGGAGATGATCCGGCGGTTCTCACGCGACACGACGATCCTCCTGATCGAGCACGACATGGACGTCGCGCTCGAGCTCGTCGACCGCGTCACCGTCCTCTTCCAGGGGCGCGTCCTCGCCGAGGGGAGCAAGGACAAGATCCGGAGCGATCCGGAGGTCGCGGCCATCTACCTCGGGACCGACGATGCTTGAGGTCCAGGACATCCACACCAACTACGGAGAGAGCTACATCCTGCAGGGACTCTCCCTGCGCCTGGGCCAGGGGCAGGTCGTTGCCGTGCTCGGTCGCAACGGTGTGGGCAAGACGACTCTGATCCGCTCCATCATCGGCTTCACGCCGCCGCGGCGAGGGCGCATCCTCCTGCGCGGCGAGGACATCACGCATCTTGCTCCGCACGAGATCGCCCGCCGGGGCGTGGGGCTGGTCCCGCAGGGTCGGCGGATCTTCGCGTCGCTCGGCGTCGGCGAGCATCTCGAGATCGGCCAGCGCGCCGGCAACGGCGCCGGCTGGAGCTTCGACCGGGTGCTCGAGCTCTTCCCGCGGCTGCGCGAGCGCCTCCGAAACCGCGGCAACAAGCTGTCCGGCGGTGAGCAGCAGATGCTCGCCTGCGGCCGGGCGCTGGTCGGCAACCCCGATATTCTCTTGATGGACGAGCCCTCGGAGGGGTTGGCGCCGCTCCTGGTGCGGGAGCTCGGACGCATTCTGGGCCGGCTCAAGACCGGGGGCGCGTCCATCCTGATCGTCGAGCAGAACCTTGCCTTCGCCCTCCGCGTCGCCGACCACGTCTACCTCATGAGCAAGGGCAAGATCGTCCACGAGTCCCGCCCGGACGAGCTCCTGCGAAACGAAGAGGTCAAGGCGCGCTACCTGGGGGTGTGACATGAGCGCCGAGTGGGACGCCGGTGACCTCGGCTGCGGCGATCTCGTGCTGGAGCTGCGGCTGCGGCTGGACGCGTTGCCACCGGGGTGCATACTGCAGCTCATCGCCCGCGACTCGGGCGCCCGAGCTGACATCCCGGCGTGGTGCCGCCTGACCGGGCACACGCTGGTCGCGGAGCAGCATCCCGTGTACCGGATTCGCCGAAAGGAGAATTGAGCCATGGCAAATCGGTTTTGCGTCAACCTCACCCACGCGAAGGACAATCAGGACAAGGCGACGGTGGCTTTCGTGTTGGCCAACGCCGCGGTCGGCTCGGGCAAGGAGACGCTCGTGTTCCTGAGCGTCGAGGGCGTCCGCCTCGCCCAGAAGGGGTACGCCGACGACATCCGCGAGGAGGGCTTCACCCCGCTGCGCGAGCTGATGGAGAACTTCGCGAAGGCCGGAGGTACGATCTACGTGTGCTCGCCGTGCTTCAAGAAGCGCAAGCTCGACGAGAACAACCTCGTGGCTGGCGCCACGATCGTCGGTGGCGCGAAGCTCGTCGAGTTCCTCTCCGACGGGAGTCCCTGCCTCAGCTACTGAGCTGCCACGTACCGGGAGGAGTCTCATGAACACGAACGCCCCGACCGCCACAACGACTCGCCCTCGGCCGTTCACCGGCAAGGAGTTCCTGGAATCTCTTCGCGACGGGCGCGAGATCTGGATCTACGGCGAGCGGGTCGAGGACGTGACGACACATCCGGCCTTTCGCAATTCCGCCCGCATGCTCGCGCGGCTCTACGACGCGCTCCACGAGCCCACCACGCAGGCG
>QHSV01000387.1 GCA_003221655.1 Candidatus Rokuibacteriota bacterium | reverse complement strand
TCGCGGTGGACTCATGCTATGCGTACCTCGACCCGCGTATCCGGTACTGATGCCATGGCGGATCACGTCGAGACCCTGGCCTCGCGCTCGACCCAGGCGGACGTGCCGCGCGGGGCGACCGCCGGGGCGCCGCTGCTTCACGCGATCTGGCGCTTCTGCCGCCGGAAGCCGCTCGGCGCCCTCGGAGGCGCCATCGTGCTGGTCATGATCGTCATGGCTGTCTTCGCGCCGTACATTGCGCACTACACGTACGACGAGACCATCCGCGGAGCCCGCATGAAGCCGCCGAGCGCTCAGTTCTGGATGGGCAGCGACAATCTCGGCCGGGACATCTGGAGCCGCGTGGTGTATGGCGCCCGGATCTCCATCACCGTCGGCTTCTGCGCCGTCCTCATCGCCAATTTGCTGGCCACCAGCATCGGGATCACCAGCGGCTACCTGGGCGGGAAGTACGATCTCTGCGTGCAGCGGGTGGTGGACGCCTGGCAGTCCTTCCCCTTCCTGGTCGTGATCCTTTCCATCATGGCCGTGATGGGACCGGGCCTCCTGAACATCATCCTCGCCCTGGGTTTCTTTGGCGCCGCCAACGCCTCTCGCGTCGTCCGCGGAGCCACCGTCAGCGTCGCGCAGAACGTCTACATCGAGGCGGCTCGGGCCCTGGGCGCCCGGCACGTCCGGGTCATGGTGCGCCACATCCTGCCCAACGTGGCGGCGACGATCATCGTCTGGGCCACCATCGGGCTCGGCGCCTTCATCCTCGCCGAGTCCGCCCTCTCGTTCCTCGGCTTCGGTGTGCCCCCACCCTACCCCTCGTGGGGCGGCATGCTGTCGGGATCCGGGCGGTCGTTCTTCTCCCAGGCGCCGTGGATCGCGATCTATCCAGGGCTCGCCATCTCTCTGGCCGTCTTCGGGTTCAACATGCTGGGCGATGCGCTGCGCGACGTGCTGGACCCGCGGCTCCGGGGCGCCGGCGGTCGGATGCGGTAGGGGCTTGCTGGTTACGCCGAAAGAGCGCGGCTTCCCTGAGCGGTTATCGTTCCAGCCACAGGGCGGCGACGCGGCTGCCGTAGTCGAACGTGGGATTCTGGGAATGGTTCTTCACGTAGGGCTGCCACGAGCCGGTGTACATAGGGGTGGCCACGCATACGTAGTGCTGCTGCTCCGCCATATATCGCTGGATTTCGAAGACGAGTTTCTTGCGCGCCTCCAGATCCTTCAGCCGTCGCTGCTCTTTGATCATCGCCGTTAGCTTGGCGTCGTTGACATGTCCACGGTTGCGCGGTTGGTCCGGGACATAGGGCCCGTACAGTGCGTCATCGGGGTCCCATGCGACGGCGAAGGGGCCCATCGTCATGCCCTCGAACTTGCCCTGGATCGTCGTCGCCTGATAGGCACCGTATTCCTGCAGCTTCAGCTCCGCCTGGATTCCGACCTCCTTGAGATAGCCAAGCACCAGCTGCACCGCATCGATGAGATCAGTGCCGTAGCCGGGCGTGACCGTGAGCTGCGTCTTGAAGCCGTTGGGGTAGCCAGCCTCCGTGAGCAGCCGCCTGGCCTCTTGCGGATCGTATCGATAGTATTTGGCGCCTTCGCCGAGCCGGTCGACGGGCAGCGACCACTCCCTCAGGCCACGGGGCACGGCCCCGCTCGGCTCGCCCCTGATCCACACGGACTCGATGATCGACTGGCGATCGAGGGCGCGCGAGATGGCGCGCCGTACCCGCACGTCGCTGAAGGGAGGTTGATCGTTCCGCAGCGAGAGGGCATAGACCATGTTGCCCAGGAAATCCTGGTAGATCAGGTGGGGGTGACTTTTCTTCAGCGCTCCCAGGTCCGGCTGGCGCACCGCCCACCAAGTGAATGGCCCGGCGTCGATTTGTCCGGTGCGGTACGTGGCCAGCCCGGTCGATTCGTCCTCGACGATCAGCCACTCGACGCCATCCACCGAAGGCTGACCGGAGCGGAAGTACAGGGGGTTGCGCCTGAAGCTCGCCTTCACGTTCCGTTCATAGCGTTCCAGGGTGAAGGGGCCGGTGCCGATGGCCGTTTCGGGTTTTTTTAGGTCGCCGTATTTCTCCACGACCTCGGGAGCGACGATCCACATGCAGAGCGCGCTGGCCAGCTTGTGAGGCAACCAGACATAGGGCTCTTTGAGGACGAACTTCACGGTGTAGCGATCCACCGCCTCGACCCGGTCTACCGAGTCTAGAAGGTAGCGCTCAGGGTTCCCTTTGACCGTGAGGAATCGGTTGTAGGTGAACTTGACGTCGTCGGCCACCAACTCCCGGCCGTTGACAGGCGGCCTGTTGTGCCAGCGCACCCCCTTGCGCAAATGGAAGATGTAGGTCGTGTCGTCCGGCTGTTCCCAGCGTTCGGCCAGGTCGGGCTCCACGGCGAAGGTGCCCGGCGGCACCTCCGTCCCCACTTTGTGGCGCAACAGCTTGCTGTAGACAAAGCTCACGGTTGTCATCGTCATGAAATTACGCGTCAGATGCGGGTCGAAATGTGGTGGATCCCAGCCTCGCACGCGTAGGATTCCACCCCGCTTGGCCGGCCCCACCTCCCCAGCGAGAAGCGACGCCGGCCTGAAAAGGGGCAGCCAGGCGCCGCCGGCAATGCCGCTCTTCAGCAGATCACGGCGGCTCAGATCGGGGCCGGTACGTGGCGTGCTATTTCGCCTCTGCATGAGGGCCTGCCGTTCCGCGTTGATACCGCACCCGGTTGGCAAGGCGCCGGCGCAACGCCTCTACGGATTTCGTCCGTTACACATCCCGCCAAATCCCCGGCGTTCTGGTGCGTTGCTGCTTCCAGCGGCTCTCTACTTCAGCGCCGCGAACACTGACCCTACGCCCGGTAGGAACGATAAGCAACCATGAGCGGGGGCCGCGCGACCACGGGCGTGCTCATGACGCCACGAGCCGGGGCAGCCTGCCCTGCCGGCTGCACTTGGATGTTGTCTCCGGGCTTACCGCGACACGGCCCGGGGGATCGACGCGGTCTCGGCGCTCGACGCGTGGGGCCTCGGGTTGCCCAGCAACGCGACTCTCGCCCGGCTGCTCGTCCACCGGTTTGATCCCACGCGTCGTTCCCGGCCTCAGCGTAGGCGACGTGGCGGTGGGGCGCGCCGACACCACAAGGCTCGACGAGCTTCCATCATCAACGCGAGCACGAGCGCCGTCGTCCTCACGGGAGCACCGGATCGGCACAGATGACGAGCGCCTGCGGGACTGCCGGGCCTAGCAGTCCCGGGATCTCTTGTCCATCAGCGCGGGCTCCCGAGAGGAACAAAAGAGGGAGGGCGAGTGCCCGCGACGCTACGTCTGGCGGACACGACCTATTTCCGGAACAATTTCCGGAAACGACTCCGCGCTGCCCGAGGTCACCTGCACCGCCGCGGAGCGCGCCGAACGGCGCCAAATAAAGATCGCCGCCGGCCGTTCCGGCCGTGATGAGCCCGATCCCCCGCAATGCTCTTGACAGTCCTCGCCAATAGCCGCACGATCCGCATCTCCCCGCTCGATCGGGGGACCTGCACGGCGAGGGTTGTTCATATGGACGAGCCTGGAGCTACGGCAGACCGTCGATCACCATCAGTTGCGGCGTTATCCTCAGTCGCCGACCTCTTCGCCGCCCAGCGGGCGGCGCTGGACGAACTGATGGCTGGCATGGACGCGGACGCGCGATGGGTTGTGCTCGTCGGCCCGGAAGGTAGCGGAAAGAGCACCGTCGTACGCGCTCTCCTCGATGAACTTCGCCTCGCCCCCGCCACCGTCGCCTGCTTCGAAGGGCCGCAGACAGCGGAAGTCGAAGATCTGGTCACGGCGTTATATTCCCAACGAGGGCTCCCGCGCAGGCGCAAGCCTCACGGCGACGACCGGTCGGTCGCCGAGATTCTTGCCAGCCAGTCTTCACGTCGGACACCGCTGGTGGTGATCGTGGACGATGCGCATGCACTGTCGGCGGCGAGCATCAAGTGGCTGGCCACCCTGGCCAGCCACGGGTTCCGCTCGGAGACCGCGTGTTACGTCGTGCTGGCCGGCACGTCACGGCTCGAGGAAACGGCCACTCGCGCGTGGACGCAGGACGGATCAGGTCGGGCGTCCGTGCGATGCCTCCTCAAGCCGATGACATCGGCCGAGGTTCGTCGGTACATGGACCGGCGCATGGGGGGCTTCGAAACCGACGCGAAATTCTCGGAGGCCGCGATCCAGACGATCGAGCAGTACTCGAAAGGGAGGCCGAAACTCATCGACGCGCTCTACGAGCTCGCCGTCACGCTTCCGGAGACGCGTCTCATGGGCCACTTGTCGGATGACGCCGTGGTCGAGGCGGCGGAGCGGCTTGGTCTGGACAAGGCGGACAGCATCGCCGTCCCCCACGAGACCGATGATGAGAACGATTCGTCGCGCAGCGTTGCCGCATGGTCGGGTCAGCTGATCGGCGCCAAAAACGCGGCTCGCGTCTCCCGCGAGGACGA
>QHSV01000156.1 GCA_003221655.1 Candidatus Rokuibacteriota bacterium | reverse complement strand
GAACTGCACGACCATCGTGACGGTCATGCCGCTCAAGCCGCTCCACGATGCGGGTCGGCTCACCCGTGTGATCGCGACCAGCTTCCAGGCGGTCTCCGGCGCCGGCGTCAACGGCCTCGCCGAGCTCCGGGAGCAGACCCTGGCGTGGGCGCGCGGCGAGACGATCGTTCCCCGGCACTTTCCCCACCCCATCGCCTTCAACCTGATCCCGGCGATCGACGGGTTCGAGCCCAACGGGTACACCGGCGAGGAGATGAAGCTGGTGAACGAGACGCGCAAGATCCTCGAGGCGCCCGAGCTCCTCATCGCGCCGACCACCGTGCGGGTGCCGGTCTTCACCTCACATTCGATCGCGGTCACCGCCGAGACGGCGGTGAAGATCACGGCGGCTCGCGCCCGCGATCTGTTCGAGCGCTTTCCCGGCCTCAAGCTCTGGGACGACCCCGCCCAGCACCGCTACCCGATGCCGATCGCGGTCGAGGGGCAAGACGATTGCTTCGTGGGGCGGATCCGCGAGGATCTCTCGAGCGCGAACGGACTGAGCTTCTGGGTGGTCGGCGACCAGCTGCGCAAAGGCGCGGCCACGAATGCGGTCCAGATCGCCGAGCTGCTGGCCCGATCGTAGGCCGCCGCACGGCGCCCGACCGCCGCGGACCCGCGCCGGTCGGGCATGATGTCCCTGCGCCGCTACTACCACCGTCACTTCGGATACAACGAGCGCTTCCATCTGGCGGTGATCTTCACGATCCTGGTCGTGGCCTACGTGGGGGTCCCGCTCGTCGTACGGTTCGTTGACGCCGTCCGCGGCTACGACCCCGCTTACTACGAGCCGAAAGACTTCGAGCGGCAGGACTGGCTCAAGCGCCAGGTCGTGCCGACCGTGCTGCCGGGCGTGTCATGGGAGATCGTGATCGACATCATTCTCTTCCTCCTCGTCGCGGTCGTGTGGCTCACGTTCGTCCCGGCCCGCAGCCCGCGGCGCCAGCCGCCGCCGCAATAACGCCGCTCCGTTCGAGCTTCCGACTGGTGCTGTCCTACGACGGCACCGACTACCACGGCTGGCAGGTCCAGCCCCGCGCCCGTACGGTGCAGGGGGTCCTGCTGGAGGCCGCGCGTGGGCGGTTCGGCCCCGAGACCCGCGTGACCGGCGCCAGCCGCACCGACGCGGGCGTGCACGCCCTCCGGCAGGTCGCGTCGCTGACGACCGCAGCCCGGATCCCGAGCCTCGGCATCCGGGGCGCCCTCAACGCCGATCTCCCACGCGATATCCGCGTTCTCGATGTCCGTGAGGCGCCGGCGGGCTTTGACGCGCGGCGCGCGGCGACCGGCAAGCGCTACGCGTACCTCATCGACGTTGGAGCGGTCGCGAACCCGCTCCTCCGCCGCTACGCCTGGCACATCCCCCAGCAGCTCGACGTGGATGCGATGCGGCGGGCGCTGGCGCCCCTCCGCGGCCGACACGACTTCGGCGCGTTCTGCGCCGCGCCGGGGCGCGCGAAGGATCCGGTGTGTATCGTACGGGCTCTCCATGTGGTCCGCCGGAAAGAGCGGCTCGCCGTCTTGGTCTCGGCGGACCGCTACCTGCACCACATGGCGCGGAACATCGTCGGCAGCGCGGTCGCGGTCGGGCGCGGCGGCCACGACGCCGACTGGCTCGGCGCCGTCCGCGCGTCGCGCGACCGCACGCGCGCGGGCCCGACGGCGCCAGCGCAGGGGCTCGCGCTGGTTCGCGTCCTGTATCCGCGCTAGAATCGCGCGAGCGGGTCATGCGCACCTACCTTCGGCTCCGCGGAGCCCACGCCGACGAAATCGCCGGTGAAGTCGTTCGTGAGCAACCGCTGACGATCTACGTGAATGGTGAGAAGTTTCTGACACTTCTATGCTCTCCCATCGACCTCGAGGCGCTCGTCGTGGGCTACCTCTGGATGGAGAAGGTCATCGGCGGGCTCGACGAGATCCGCCATGTCGAGGTCTCGCCGGTCGACGGGCGCGCCGAGGTCACGCTCACGGGCGCGGTGGCGCTACCGACCGAGCGGATCCTCACCTCGGGATGCGGCGGGGGGATCACGTTCCG
This sequence comes from Candidatus Rokuibacteriota bacterium, assembly GCA_003221655.1. Taxonomy (GTDB): domain Bacteria; phylum Methylomirabilota; class Methylomirabilia; order Rokubacteriales; family CSP1-6; genus AR31. Next base: position 25,219 of record QHSV01000156.1, on the reverse strand, counting down.
CATCGACCATCGGCTCTTCCCGCGCCTCGCGTCCACGCTGCGCGTCCGTCCGGAAACGCTGTCCCTCCGGATGAAGGACCTCTTCGCCGCCGCCGTCCACTACAAGACGTCACGGGGCATCCACGGCGCTGCGTTGACCGACGGCGAGCGGCTCCTCGTGGTCGCCGAGGACGTCGGCCGGCACAACGCGGTCGACAAAATCAAAGGCGCCGCGCTCCGGCAAGGGATCCCGACGGAGGACCGCATCTTGTTGTCTACCGGGCGCATCTCCTCCGAGATGCTCCTGAAAGCCGCACGGATGGGCGTCCCCCTGGTCGCCTCGCGGACGTCGCCGACCGAGATGGCGGTGGCGCTGGCCGAGCAGCTCAACATCACCGTGTGCGGCTACGTGCGGACCGACAGCCTGAATCTCTACGCCGGGCACGCGCTCGTGCTGAGCGATGGGGTCGCCGTTGCAGCGCCTGACGTCTGACGAGCTGAAACGTGCTCAGGGCGAGACCCTGGCCGCGCCCCGGATGCGGTACGGCCTGCTGGCCCGGGCGCTCTTCCTCTCGATGGACCTCTTCTACGGACGGAAGCAGAGCGTCTCGAAGTTCAAGGTGCTGGAGGTCATCGCGCGCGTGCCCTACCAGGCGTGGGAGCACGTTGCGTATATCGCGATCACCCACACGCACGCCCACCCGGATTTCGCGCGCCGCGTCTTCGAGCGGGTCAAGGAGAGCCGGATCCAGCAGGACAACGAGCAATGGCACCTGCTGATCCTCGAGGAGCTGACTGACCGGAAGGGCGTGCGGGAGAACTTCGTCTGGTACCGGGTCCTGCCCCAGGTAATCGCCTTCGTGTACTACCACCTCGCCTGGTCGCTCTACGTTTTCCACCCTCGGTGGAGCTACCTGCTGAACGCGCATTTCGAGGACCACGCCGAACACGAGTACATGGGGTACGTCGCCGAGCACCCCGCGCTCGAGTCGGAACCCTTCGAGAGCACGTTCGCGGACGACTACGGGCGCTTCGCGTCACTGGCCGATCTCTTCCGCCAGATCGGGTACGACGAGCGCGTGCACAAGCTCGAGAGCCTCGAGCGCGTCGCGACCGCGCGCTTCCGGTAGGCACGCTTGAGCGACGAGCCCTCTCTGGACGCGAAGTACAAGGCTCTCCGCCGCGGGCTCCGGTCGCGCCGCCGCGACGACCACGCCCTCGACCTGTTTCGGCGGATCGAGGCGGAGCTCTCCGACGTCAGGTCCGTCGACCGCATGCTCCTCGAGCTCGGCCGCTGTTACAACCCGCTGACGGACGGGCCCATCGTGAGTCTGGCCACCCGGCGGGAGATCGTCGAATCCCTGGGCGCCGGCAGATCCGACGAGGCCCGGAGGCTCCTGCACGAGTGCCTGTCGCGCTACGCCCCGCCGATCGAGGCTTCGACGGCACCCCCGCCCGACCCGGGCGAGCTGCCCCTGCCTGGGGGTCCGGGCTAGACGCGGTGCGGCTTGACAGGGTGGTCTGACCGCCCCTAGCATCTCGCAATTTAACGCCAAATCCCCCCTGACGAAGAGGTGGTGGCGATGGCCCAGAGCCTGTCAGAGTCGATCCAGCAGTCCCGTATGACAGTCGTCGAGGTCGACAAGAGTCGGCGCCGACTGCGCGTGAGGGGTACGGCCGACGTGTGTACCGACCTCTCCTGTTCGGCGCAAGCCCGAGTCGTGACCGACGAGGAGGTCAAGGCCGACCTCGACTTCCTGAATCCCGGTGACATCGTGAAGATCGAGCCGGGCGCCGGGTCTGTCGAGAGGATTGTCGTCGTCCGCCGCGCTTGGGAAGAGATCGCGAGTCCCGAGATCTAAGAGCCGTGGGTGTCACGCGGCTTCTGGTCGTTCAACCTCGTTCCCGCAAAGGAGTGTCGCAATGAGTCTCTCGCGACGCGACTTCCTCAAGTACGGTGCAGCCACGGGCACCGCGGTGGTCGGTGGTGGGATCGATCTGACCCCCGTCGAGGCCGCCGCCGCCTCGCTCCGGATCAAGGAGGCCAAGGCGTTCCCGGGAGTCTGTCCGTACTGCGCTGTCGGGTGCGCCCAGCTCATCTACGTCAAGGACAACAAGATCGTCGACATCGAGGGGGACCCCGACGCGCCCCACACCGAGGGAGCGCTGTGTCCGAAAGGGTCGTCCACCTACCAGTTGTCGTTGAACGAGCGGCGCATCTCCAAGTGCATGTACCGCGCCCCGGGGAGCGACAAATGGGAGGAGAAGCCGCTCGACTGGATGATGGAGCAGATCGCGCAGCGGGTGAAGAAGACCCGCGACGAGACCTTCGTCGAGTCGGTCAAGGTCGGTGACAAACCGGTCACGGTGAACCGCTGCGAAGGCATGGCGTGGCTGGGCTCGTCTGTGCTGGACAACGAGGAGAACTACCTGATCGCCAAGCTCTCGCGCGGCATGGGGCTCGTCAACCTCGAGAACTCGGCGCGCCTCTGCCACTCCGCCACGGTGCCCGCGCTCGGCGCGACCTTCGGCCGCGGCGCGATGACCACCAATCTGATCGACGTGCAGTACGCCGACGTGATCATGCCGACCTCGAACTGGGCCGAATGCCACCCGGTCAGCTACAAATGGGTGATGAAGGCCAAGGAGCGCGGCGCGAAGATCATCCACGTGGACCCCCGGTTCACGCGGACGTCCGCGACCGCGGACTACCACGTGCCGATCCGCTCGGGCACGAACATCGTCTTCTTCGGCGGGCTGATCCGCTACGCCATCGAGAGCAAGAAGTACTTCCACGACTACGTCGTCACGTTCACCAACGCGTCCCTGCTGGTGGACCCGAGCTTCAAGACCCCGACGGACCTCGACGGGCTGTTCAGCGGCTACGACGCCGGCAAGCGCAGTTACGACCAGTCCACGTGGAAGTTCCAGCTCGACGCGGACGGGTATCCCAAACAGGACCCAACGCTCCGCGATCGAAACTGCGTGTTCCAACACCTGCGCCGCCACTACGCGCGCTACACCCCGGAGATGGTGGAGCGGGTCTGCGGCATCTCGAAGGACCTGTTCTTGAAGGTGGCCGACGTCTACTGCTCGGCGTCGGGGCCGGACAAGACGGGCACGATCTCGTACGCGCTGCAGCTCAACCAGTCCACCAACGGTGTCCAACAGATCCGCTCGCTCTGCATGCTGCAGCTCATCCTCGGGAACATCGGGCGTCCCGGCGGCGGCGTGGTGGCGCTCCGCGGCCACTCGAACGTCCAGGGCGCGACGGACTTCGGCACGCTGTACCACATGCTTCCCGGGTACCCGGCGGCGCCGCTCCAGGCGCCGCACCCGACTCTCACCGACTATCTGGAGAAGACAACGCCGAAGGGCGGCTTCTGGGTCAATAACCCCAAGTTCGTCGTGAGCCTGCTGAAGGCGTGGTGGGGACCCGCGGCGACCAAGGAAAACGACTACGTCTACGATTACCTGCCCAAGCGTGAGAAGGCTGACGCCTACTCGCACCAGCACTTCGTCGTCGGGATGCACCAGAAGAAGGTCAAGGGGTTCATCTGCATGGGCCAGAACCCGGCAGTGGACAGTCCCAACGCCAAGATGAGCCGCCAGGCCGTCCGGAATCTCGAGTGGCTCGTCGTCGTGGATCTTTTCGAGACCGATACGGCGGCCATCTGGAAAGAGCCCGGGATCGACCCCAAGTCCTCCCAAGTCGAGGTGTTCTTCATCCCTGCCGCCCCGGCCGCCGAGAAGGACGGGTCGATCACGAACACGATGCGGCTGGCCCAGTGGCACGTGAAGGCGGTGGAGTCACCAGGCGACGCGCGCTCTGACGCGGCCTTCATCGTCGACCTCGGCAATCGGTTGAAGGAACTGTACGGGGCGTCGAAAGCGAAGAAGGATCGGCCCGTCCTCGATCTCGTGTGGGACTACCAGCCCCAGGGGTCCAAGAAGGAGCCCACCATGGAGCTGGTCCTCAAAGAGTGCAACGGCTACGCGACCGACGACGTCCCCGACAAGGACGGCACGCTCCAGTACAAGAAGGGTGAGCCGATGAAGACGTTCGCTCACCTGAGAGACGATGGGCTCACCGCCTGCGGCAACTGGATCTACGGCGGCATCTATCCGGAGGAGGGGAAGAACTTGGCGCTCCGCCGCGAGAAGGCCAAGGGCGGGGACTACCTCGCCCACGGTTGGGGCTTCGCGTGGCCGGCGAACCGGCGGATCCTCTACAACCGCGCCTCGGCGAACGCCGCCGGCAAGCCGTGGAGCGAGAAGAAGAAGCTCATCTGGTGGGACGCTGCGCAGAAGAAGTGGGTCGGCAATGACGTGCCCGACTTCCCGGGGACGATGGCGCCGGATGCGCCGCGCCAGAAGGAGGGCCCGTTCAAGGGCATCGGTGGCATCGACGCCTTCATCATGAACCCGCACGGCAAGGGGCAGCTCTTCGCCTCGGTCCTGGACGGCGCGTTCCCCGAGCACTACGAGCCGTTCGAGTCGCCGACGAGGAACCTCCTGTCGAAGGTCGACAACAACCCGGTCGCGAAGGTGTACGACATCGGCGACCTGAACAGGCTCGGCACGCCTGACAAGTATCCTTACGTACTGACCACGTACCGGCTCACCGAGCACCACGCCGCCGGCATGTCTCGCCACGTGCCGTGGCTCTCCGAGCTCTTCTTCGGCCACTTCGCCGAAATCGGCACTGAGATGGCCAAAGAGCTCGGTATCCAGAACGGCGATATGATCACGGTGGAGACCCCGCGCGCCCAGATCAAGGTCCAGGCCCTCGTCACCGAGCGAATCAAGCCGTTCATTATCAACGGCAAGAAGGTTTACCAGGTCGGCATCCCGTGGCACTGGGGTTATCAAGGGGTGATGAAGTCCGCCAGGGGCGACATCACGAACGACCTTGTCGCGAGCCTCGGCGACCCGACGACGTTCATCCAGGAGTCCAAGGCGCTCCTCTGCAACGTCAGGAAGGCGGTGGCGTAGCCCATGGCACGCACGCTCGCGATGTTCACGGACGTCTCGCTGTGTATCGGATGCCGCGCCTGTCAGGTCGCCTGCAAGCAGTGGAACCAGCTCGCGCCTGAAGAGCCGGAGTGGACGGGCTCCTACCAGAACCATCCCCACTTCACCGACAAGACGTACCGCCTCGTGCGGTTCTTCGAGGAAACCGACGCCAAGGGCCAGATGACGCAGTGGCACATGATGTCCGACGTGTGCAAGCACTGCGCCCAGGCCGGATGTCTGGAGGCCTGCCCGACCGGCGCCATCTACCGGACCGAGTACGGCACCGTCAACATCAACCAGGACATTTGCAACGGCTGTCGCTACTGCGTCTCGGCGTGCCCGTTCGGCGTCGTGGCGTTCAACCACGACACCGGGACGGCCACGAAGTGCACCTTCTGCAACGACCGGATTCACAACGGCCTCGGCCCCGCGTGCGCCAAGGCGTGTCCGACGGAGTCGATTAGGTTCGGCTTCCGCGACGAGCTTGCCGGCAGGGCGAAGCAACGGGTCGAGGAGCTCAAGAAGCTGGGCTACAAAGACGCTCAGCTCTACGGCGAGGACACGAACGGCGCCCTCGGCGGCCTCAACGCGTTCTTCCTCCTGCTCGGCAAGCCCTCGATCTACGGGCTGCCGGACAAGCCGAAACTGCCGCAGCGCAACGTCATCGCCGACTCGCTGATGTCGATCGGCGCGGCGCTGCTCGTCGGGCTCGGCGCGCTGGTGGCGTTCCGGAGCCGGGACGACAAGGGAGGCGCCTGATGGGGCCGGGTCTCCTCAAGAGCGCCGACTGGCCGCTCCTGATCGATCTGTACTTCTTCCTGGGGGGGCTGGCGGGCGGGGCGTTCGTGATCGCCACGATCGCCAACCTCCTCGATGCGCAGCGGTACCGCGACATCGTGCGCATGGGCTACTACATCGCCTTCCTGGCGATCATCCCGGGACCGATCCTCCTGATCGTCGATCTCGGCGTGCCGACGCGCTTCCTCCATATGATGATGGTCTCCAAACCGTCGCTCGAGATCGGCATGAGCGCCCTCACCGTCGGGCCCTTCCACCTCAAGCTGCTGTCGCCCATGAGCGCCGGAGCGTGGGTACTCCTCGGGTTCAGCGTGTGCGCCTTCCTCGTGGCCCTCGACGTCTTCCTCGAGGATCGTGGAGGGCGCAGCATGAGCCTGCTGCGGCTCGTCGCTGGCGTGATCGGGGGATTCTTCGGGTTCTTCCTCGCCGCCTACCCGGGGGTGCTGCTCGGCGCCACCGCGCGGCCTCTCTTCATCAGCGCGCACTGGCTCGGGGCCCTTTTCCTGGTGGTGGGCGCGTCCTCCGGGGGCGCCGCGATTGCGCTCATTCTGAGCCTTCTCGGTAGTCGGGCGCGCGAGTCGCTGTCGCAGCTGATGCGGTTCACCGCGTTCGCGCTGATTCTCCAGCTCGCGGCGCTGGCGCTCTTCATCATCGCCGTGCAGATGTCAGGGTCGACCGGCATCGCGCAGGCGCTGGCGAAACTCCTCGCCGGGCGGTACAGCCTCGCCTTCTGGCTCGGGGCGGTCGTGGTCGGAATCGTGGTCCCGCTCGCGCTTCAGCTGGGAGGCGGCATCAAGAAGGCGGCGCCGGGGATGACGGCTCTGGCTTCGGCTCTGATCCTGATCGGTGGGTTCCTCGTCAAGTACGTGATCATCGCCGCGGGGCAGGCGACGTAGTCCCGGTCTACTATCCAGCTCGACCGGGGCCCCGACTCGCGGGGCCCCTGGTGTCTCGGAGGAACGTCTGAGCTACGCGACGCTGCTCGGCGAGTGGAGCGATCTTCTGACGCGTCGTCCCACATTCCGGGCGCCGCTGGCTGTTTACCGGGCCTTGCTGGAGTCGTGGGCTCGCCCGTCCAAGGCCGAGACGCGGCCGCTCAGGTGGACGGCGAGCGAGTGCCAGGACCGGTGGCAGCGCGAGGTTCCACTCCTGTCTGAAGCTGCACTATCGATCTCCCCGGCCGACCTCGACGATCGACTCGGGGTGTCGCTCCAGATCCTAGCGCAGATCGGCGGACACGAAGATGTCATCCAGCGCTTCGCCCACGCGTGGGACACCGGGGAGATCAGTCCTGCAATGTTGCTTCCCATGAAGGGCCGAATCGGCGCGGCGCGGCTTGAGGAGGCCGTCGCGGGACCCCGGGATGTCGTCAGCTTCCTCGCGTGCGGCGCGTTGCGGCCAGCGCTGGACGCGTATTTTGCCGACTGTCGATCACATCTCTCGGACCGCCTATGGGTCCTCGGAGTCTGTCCGTTCTGCGGAGCGCCGCCAGGCTTCGCGGACGTGACCGAAGGCGGGCAGCGTCGGCTGGCCTGCCACATGTGCGGAGGCGGCTGGGTGTTTCCGCGATTGCAGTGTCCTTTCTGCGGCCACCAGACGGCGAAGGATCTGGTACGCCTGGACGCCGAGGAGAAGGAGGAGGGCTACTTCATCTCCGCGTGCAAGCAGTGTCGTGGCTACGTCAAGGAGCTCGACCGCCGAGTGCGGTGGAACGCGGGTTCGGCGCTGATCGAGGACTGGGGATCGCCCCATCTCGATCTCGTTGCCGTCCACGCAGGCTACTGGCGTCCGATCCCTTCCCTGATCCAGCTGGCCCGGGGCGCAGGGTAGCCCACGGGCGGCTGGCCGAATCCGCATCGGGAATGTGGTAAACTCTCGCTGCGCTTGAGTTTTTAGAGCTATGCACCAGACCCTGCTGACTCTCGCGATCATCGGCTACGTAGCCGCTACCGGTCTGGCTCTGGCCTACCTGGTGCAGCGGGACGAGCTCCTGCACCGCCTCGCTTCCCTCGCCACCCTGGCGGCCTGGGTGCTCCACACCAGCGCTCTCGTCGCCCGCGCGTTCGAGCTTGGCCGGCCACCGCTCGCGAGCCTGCCGGAGGCGGTCTCGGTGGCGGTGTGGGTCGTCGTGCTGCTCGAGATGTGGCTCGAGCGCCGGTACGGCCTCCAGGTCCTCGGCGCCTTCGTCCTTCCGGTGGCGCTCGCGTTCAGCCTCCAGTCGACGCCGATGCGGCCGCTGATCGAGCCGGCGCTCAGCGGCGCGTGGGTCTGGGTGCACATCGGGCTGGCGCTCGTGGGCATCGCGGCCTTTGTGTTCAACTTCGCCGGAGCCCTCATGTACCTGCTTCAGGAACGCCAGCTCAGAGCCAAGCGTCCCGGCGCGCTCTACTACACGCTCCCGGCGCTCGCGACGCTGGATCGCCTGACGTACCGCACGCTCGCGCTCGGGTTTCCATTCCTGACGACGGGGCTGCTCCTGGGCGTCATCTGGGCCGGGGCCGCCTGGGGCAGCGTGTTCACCTTCGATCCATTGGCGCTCTCGTCCTACGTCGCCTGGGCGGTCTATGCCGCGACGCTCGCCGGGCGAGCCGCCGGCGGCTGGCATGGACGCCGCGCCGCGTATTTCGCCATCGTCGGGTTCGTGGCGCTCGTGCTCACGCTGGGCGCGGGCCTGCTCTTCCCGGGAAAGCACGGCGGCTGATGGCGCTCTTCGTCGCCGGCCTCTCGCACCGAAACGCGCCGGTGGAGCTCCGGGAACAGCTCGCCGTCGACGACGACAAGGTGCGCGAGCTGCTCCGCGACGTCGCCGCGACGGGCGTCGTTCGCGAGGCCCTCATCCTCTCGACGTGCAACCGGGTCGAGGTGTACGCGATCGCCGACGTGCCCGGTGAGGCGCGCACCGCCACGTTCCGTCAGCTCTGCCGACATCGCGGTGTGGAGCCGGCCTCCGTGGAGACGGTCCTCTATACGCACGCCGATGGGGAGGCGGTTCGTCACGCGTTCCGCGTGGCGTCGAGCCTCGACTCGATGATGATCGGCGAGCCGCAGATCCTGGGCCAGGTGAAGAATGCGTTCGCGCTCGCCCAGTCGTGCGAGACGGTCGGGCCGGCGCTTCACACGCTCTTCACCCAGGCGTTCACCGTTGCGAAGAAGGTGCGGACGGAAACCGAGATCGCGCGGCATGCGGTGTCCATCTCGTTCGCCGCGGTCGAGCTGGCGAAGAAGATCTTCGCGGGGCTCGACGGCAAGGCCGTCCTCCTCGTCGGCGCGGGCAAGATGAGCGAGCTCGCCGCCCGGCACCTCATCGAGCAGGGCGCGTTCCCGCTGTACGTGGCCAACCGCACCTGGGCGCGGGCCCGCGAGCTGGCCCGCGCGCTGGCGGGGACCGCCGTGCCCTTCGACGAGCTGGCGACCGCGCTGGCGGCCGTGGACATCGTGATCACCTCCACGGGAGCGCCGGAGCCGGTCATCCGGCGGGAGTTCGTCCAGCCCCTCGTCCACAACCGGCGCGGGCGGCCGCTCTTCTTCATCGACATCGCCGTCCCGCGGGACGTCGAGAACTCGGTCAACACGCTCGACGGCGTGTACTGCTACGACATCGACGACCTGAAGCAGGTCGTCGATGCAAACATCCGGGAGCGCCTCCGGGAGGCGCACCGCGCCGAGGCGCTGGTCGAGCGCGAGGTGGCGAAGTTTCTCGCCAGACTCGGCGACGTCGAGGTGATTCCCACGATCGTGTCGCTCCGGGAGCGGCTCGAGATCATCCGCTCGGGTGAGGTCAAGCGCACGCTGGCCCGACTGCCCGGCGCCACGCCCGAGACGCGCGAGGCGATCGAGGCGCTGTCGGCGGCGATCGTGAACAAGATCCTGCACGCGCCGATCACCAAGCTCCGTGAGTCGTCCCGTGCGGGCTCGCCCCGCTCGTGGCTCGAGCTCGTCCACGAGCTCTTCGGGCTGGGACGGAAATGAAGCCAGCAGCCACGATCACGATCGGAACTCGCGGGAGCCCGCTCGCGTTGGTCCAGGCGCAGAGCGTCGCGGCGCCGTTGCGGGCGCTGGGCGCCGCCGTCGAGATCGTGCCGGTACGGACCGAGGGTGATCGCCGCCTCGAGGTCCAACTGGCGGCGATCGGCGGGAAGGGGCTCTTCGTGCGGGAGATCGAGGAGATGCTCCTCGCCGGCGCCCTCGATTGCGCCGTGCACAGTCTCAAGGACCTGCCGGCGCAGATTCCAGCGGGCCTCTGCCTCGCGGCGTTTCCCGAGCGAGAGGACCCCCGCGACGTCCTCGTGACCCGGGAGCGGTCCCGCTTCGAGGGCCTGCGCGCGGGTGCGCGCCTCGGCACCGGGAGCCCGCGCCGCCGCGCGCTGGCGCTGGCACTGCGACCCGACCTCGTCGTCGAGCCCATCCGTGGGAACGTGGACACCCGGCTCAGCAAGCTCGAGCGCGACGGCTGGGACGGCGTGCTGCTCGCTGCGGCCGGCCTCAAGCGGCTGGGCCTCGTCCCGAGTCATGTCCAGCCGCTCGATCCGGAGGTTTTCGTGCCCGCCGTCGGCCAAGGCGTCCTGGCGGTGGAGGCCCGCACCGACGACGCCCCCGTCCGAACCCTCCTCGAGAAGCTCGACCACGTATCGACGCGTGCGTGCGCGCTGGCCGAGCGTGCGTGCCTGGCGCGTCTGGGCGCCTCCTGCAATTCGCCGATGGCCGCCCACGCGATTCTCGACGGGACCAGCCTCAGGATGACCGCCCTCGTCGCGAGCGAGGACGGGCGCAAAGTCCTTCGCGCGAGCGCAGTGGGGGCTCCGGAGGAGCCGGAGCGGCTGGGCCAGCACCTCGCCGACTCGCTGCTCGATCAGGGAGCCGCCTCGGTGACCCAGCTCAAGCCGGTGACGCGATGGCGCGAATGAATCGCGCGACTGCGGAGCGGCCACTCGAGGGCCGGACCATCGTGGTGACGCGGGCCCGCGCCCAGGCGCAGCGGTTCGCCGAGCTCCTGGAAGCCGCGGGCGCGCGTGTCTTACAAGCACCGACGATCGTCATCGAGCCTCCTGCCTCGTGGGAGCCGCTGGACACGGCTCTTGCCGCGCTGGAGTCCTTCACCTGGGTGATCTTCACGAGCGTGAACGGTGTCGCGATGGTGGACCGGCGCCTGGTCGCGCGGGGGATGCCGTGGGCCGCGATCGCACGCAAGCGGGTGGCGGCGATCGGTCCCGCGACGGCCGAGGCGCTCGCGGAGCACGGTGTGCGAGTCGAACTGGTCCCCACCGAGTACCGCGCCGAGGCGCTGGTCGAGCGGCTGCGCCGGGTCGTCGGTCCCGGCGACCGGGTGCTGCTGCCCAGGGCGAAAGAGGCGCGCGACGTGCTGGTCGTCGAGCTCCGCCGGCTGGGCGTCGCCGTGACCGAGGTGCCCGCGTACCAGACCCGACGCATCGACGACGGCGTCGTCCGCCTCCGCGAGGCGCTCGGCTCGGGCGCCGTCGACGCGCTCACGTTCACGAGCTCGTCCACCGCGAGGAACTTCGCCGAGCAGTTCAGCGACGACGAGCGGAGCGCGTGGCGAGGCAGGATCGCCGTCGCGTCCATCGGCCCGATCACGGCGGCGACCGCCGCCGAGTATGGGCTGCCCACCGACGTGATGCCGAGCGAGTACACGATCCCCGCCCTCGCGCGGGCGGTCGCCGAGTATTTTTCCCGTGCCCCCAGGAATGTTGGTCGCCGATCCCGAAGGAGCGAGTGATGGCGCATGCGATGTTCCGTCCGAGACGTCTTCGCGAGAAGCCGCTGCTCCGCAAGCTGGTCCGCGAGACCGCGCTGGCCGTTGATGACCTCATCTACCCGCTGTTCGTCGTCCACGGGCGCGGCGTGCGCGAGCCGATCGGGTCGATGCCCGGCCAGTTCCGTCTCTCCATCGACGAGCTCGTGAAGGATATGAAGGACGTCGCGAGCATGGGGATCCCCGGTGTGCTGCTGTTCGGTCTGCCCACCGAGAAAGACCCGCGCGGCTCTGAGGCGTACGCAGAGGACGGCATCGTGCAGCAAGCGGTGCGGGCGGTGAAGGACGTGGTGCCGGACCTGCTGGTCATCACCGACGTATGCCTGTGCCAGTACACGAGCCACGGGCACTGCGGCATCGTCGAGGGAGGCACCGTCCGCAACGACCCGACCCTCGAGCTGCTCGCGCGCGTCGCCGTCTCGCATGCCGAAGCGGGCGCGGACATGGTCGCCCCCTCCGACATGATGGACGGCCGCGTCGGCGCAATCCGCGATGCGCTCGACGACGCCAGCTTTACGGACACGCCGATCATGGCGTACTCGGCGAAGTACGCGTCGAGCTTCTACGGCCCCTTCCGCGACGCGGCGGACTCGGCGCCGCAGTTCGGCGACCGGCGCGCGTACCAGATGGATCCCGCGAACGGCGTGGAGGCGATGCGCGAGATCGCGCTCGATCTGGACGAGGGGGCCGACATCGTCATGGTCAAGCCCGCGCTGCCGTACCTCGACATCATCTCGCGGGCGAAGGCGGAGTTCGGCGTCCCGCTCGCCGCGTACTCGGTCTCGGGCGAGTATGCGATGATCCGCGCCGCGGGTCGCCTGGGCTGGCTCGATGAGGAGCGGGCGATGATGGAAGCGCTGACCGGCATCCGCCGCGCGGGGGCGGACGTGGTGATCACCTACTTCGCCCGCGACGCCGCACGCCAGTTGGAGCGTGGCGGTGCGAGCTGAGCCGTGGCCGCCGCGGCGAAGCGAGCCTTTCAGTGACCGAAACCGTGCGAGCTGAGCCGTAGCGTGCAAATCTCGGCGAAGGGGGAGTATGCGATCCAGGCAATGCTCGACCTGGCGCTTCACCGGGAGGACGGTCTCACGCCCATCCAGGAGATCGCCAGGCGCCAGGCCATCCCGCCGCGATACCTCGAGCAGGTGCTGCTCGCCTTGAAGCGCGCGGGCCTCCTCACGTCCAAGCGCGGATCCGCCGGCGGTTACCATCTCACGCGTCCGCCCGAGGACCTCACCGTGGGCGACGTCCTCCGCGCCGTGGAGGGCGCCGGCGCCCCGTTCGAGACGCAGCGCCGGGGAGGCCGGAGCACCGAACGCCACGACCTGGCGGAGCTCTGGGACGAGATCTCGAGCGCGGTGTCGAAAGTCGTCGACCAGCTGACGTTCGGCGATCTGGCCGCTCGCGCGCTCGCGCGACGGAGCGCCGCGCGCCCGATGTACCACATATGACGCCATCACCGAAGATCGCGCGCTCCGTCCTCGAGCTGGTCGGGCGGACGCCGATGGTTCGGCTCAACCGCCTGCCCAAGCCAGACGGGGCGATCGTCGTGGCAAAGCTCGAGTCGCTGAACCCGGGCGGGAGCGTCAAGGACCGCATCGCCGTCGGGATGCTTGAGGACGCCGAGCGGCGGGGCCTGCTCACGCCGGGCTCCACCATCGTCGAGCCGACCAGCGGCAACACGGGTATCGGGTTGGCGATGGCGGCCGCGGTCAAGGGCTATCGGCTGATCCTGACGATGCCCGACGACATGAGCGTCGAGCGTCAGCGCCTTCTCGCGCGCTTCGGCGCCGAGCTTCACCTCACCCCCGCGATCGAGGGAATGACGGGCGCCGTGCATGCCGCCCGCGAGCTGCTTCGAGAGCATCCGGAGTATTTCATGCCTCAGCAGTTCGAAAACCCGGCAAACCCGGAAGCGCACCGGCGCACGACCGCCCTGGAGATTCTCGACGCGGTCGGCGGCCGGCTCGACGCCCTGGTCGTCGGGGTCGGGACGGGGGGAACGCTGACGGGCGTGGGCGAGGTCCTCAAGGAAAAAATCCCCGCGGTGCGCGTGGTTGCGGTCGAGCCGGCAGCGTCACCGGTGCTCTCCGGCGGCAAAGCGCGGCCTCACGCGATCCAGGGGATCGGCGCGTCGTTCGTGCCGGGCGTCCTGAACCGGACGATCGTCGACCGGATCATCCTGGTGCGCGACGAGGATGCTCTCACCTGGTCGCGACGCCTCGCGCGAGAAGAGGGCCTGCTGGTCGGCGTCTCGGCCGGCGCGGCGGCGTTCGCCGCGTGCCTTGTCGCCGCCGAACTGACTCCGAGCCAGCTCGTCGTCACGGTCCTGCCCGACACCGGTGAGCGGTATCTGAGTCCAGGAGGCTAGGCATGGCGGTGACGGTCTATATCCCGACCTCGTTCCGTCGGGCCACGAGCAATCGCGATCGCGTCGAGGTCGCCGCGATCGACGTCAGCCGGCTGCTGGACCAGCTCGAGGCCTCGTACGGCGGTCTGAAGGGGCTCGTGCGCGACGAGGACGGCGAGGTCCATCATCACGTGAACATTTATGTGAACAGCGAGGCGATCGAATCACTCCAGGGACTGCGCACGCCCCTCAAGGACGGCGACGAGGTCACGATCATTCCGGCGCTCGCGGGCGGTGGGCGCCCGCTCGCCGTCGCCGCGCCATGATCGTCACGGCCGAGGAGCTCGAGGCGATCCGCCGGCAGGCGGTCGAGGAATATCCGCGCGAGTCGTGCGGCGTCATCCTCGAGCAGGGTCGCCTGCGCCGGATCCTCCGGTGCCGGAACATCCAGGACGCGCTGCACGCCAAGGATCCCCAGCGCCATCCGCGGGACGCGCGCACGGCGTACTTCATCGACCCCCAAGATTTGCTGCGCATCGGGCGTCTCGAGGGAGAAGGTTTCGCGATCGCGGTGATCTATCACTCGCACGTGGACGCCGGCGCCTACTTCTCGCCGACGGATCGGCAGCAGGCGCTCATCGCCGGCGAGCCGACGTACCCGGCGGCGACGTATCTCGTGACGTCGGTCGTCGGCGGGCGCGTGGAAGCCGTCGCGGGGTTCCGCTGGAGCGTGCGCGAGCGTGACTTCATACCGGTCGAGCTGGGCGTCGACGGGTGGCTCTGGCACGAGCGCGTTCTCTTCGCCGCCGGCCGGCTCTGGGAGCGAGTCCGAATCGGCGCGCTGTTCGGGAAGAAGTCCTGAATGCGAGACTCCAAGAGTCTCTTCGAAGCCGCCTGCCGCCGGATCCCCGGCGGCGTCAACAGCCCCGTGCGGGCGTTCCGCGGAGTCGGCGGTGACCCGTTCTTCGTCGCCTATGGAAAGGGGGCGAGGATCTGGGACGTCGACGGCCGCTCCTATCTGGACTTCCTCGGCTCGTGGGGGTCGCTCATCCTCGGCCACGCCGCGCCGTCCGTCGTTGCGGCCGTCACCGAGGCGGCGGCGCGAGGCACGAGTTACGGCGCGCCGACGGGACTCGAGGTCGAGATGGCGGAGGCGATCACTGCGGCCTATCCGTCGATCGAGCTGGTGCGGCTGGTGAGCTCGGGGACCGAAGCCGCGATGAGCGCGATCCGGCTGGCGCGCGGCGCGACCGGCCGCCCGCTCCTCGTGAAGTTCGACGGCTGCTACCACGGTCACGCCGACAGCCTCCTGGTGAAGGCGGGCTCCGGCGGCGCGACGTTTTCGATCCCGGACAGCGCCGGAGTGCCGGAGCCGCTCGCACACCTGACGCTGACGGCGCCGTTCAACGACCTCGACGCGGTTCGGGCGATCTTCCGCGAGCGCGGACGCGAGATCGCCGCCGTCATCGTGGAGCCGGTCGCCGGCAACATGGGCGTGGTGCCCCCGCGTCCGGGCTTCCTCGAGGGGCTCCGCAAGCTCACGCTCGCCCACGATACGGTGCTCATCTTCGACGAGGTGATCACAGGGTTCCGCGTCGCGTACGGCGGCGCGCAGGAACTCTACGGGGTCCGCGCCGATCTGACGTGTCTCGGTAAGGTCATAGGCGGTGGGCTCCCCGTGGGCGCCTACGGAGGATCGCGGCGTCTGATGAGCCACGTTGCACCGCTCGGCTCGGTCTACCAGGCCGGGACACTGTCGGGGAATCCGCTCGCGGTGGCGGCGGGACTCGCGACGCTGGCGCAGCTCCGCGACCGTGACGTCTACAAGCGCCTCGACGCGCTCGGCGGCGAACTCGAGCGGGGACTGCGGAACGCCGCCGAGCAGGCCCACGTCCCGATGACCGTCAACCGGGTCGGCTCGATGCTAACAGCCTTCTTCTGCGGGGGTCCGGTGACCGACTATGCGTCGGCCAGGCGCTCCGACACGAAACGCTACGCGCGCTACTTCCACGCGATGCTCGAGCGAGGGGTGTTTCTGGCGCCCTCGCAGTTCGAGGCGGCCTTCGTCTCGCTCGCGCACACCGATGCGGACATCGCGCTGGCGGCAGGGGCCGCGGCCCAGGCTCTGGCCGCCGCCTGATCCGCGACACCGCGGCTGGCCGACGCCACCGGCTCCTCTCGTTGGATCACACGAACCGCGCGAATGAATTGACGGCTGCGGGGAGCGCGTGATAGGGTTCACAAGCATCGTTCAATCCCCCGGAGGGCGATCGACTGTCGATGACGGCCAAGGCGGGCGTGGGCGCACTCGGCGTGGCGCTCCTTGCCGTTCTCATCTTCCTGGCGGTGTCGTCGTGGAGTCGTCAGCCGGCCGCGGCGAAGCCATCCAGTCAGCCCATCAACTTTCCCCACAACGTCCACGTCGGGACGTACAAGATCGACTGCCAGTATTGCCACAGCGAGGCGCGCCGTTCGGAGTACGCGGGCCTGCCGTCGGTCGAGCGCTGTATGGGGTGCCACAAGATCGCCGGCGCGGCCCTGCCGGAGGTCAAGAAGGTCGCCGAATACTACGCGAAGAAGGCGCCGATTCCCTGGGTGCGCGTGAACAAGCTTCCCGAGTTCACCTACTTTCCTCACAAGGCGCACGTGCGCGCGGGCCTCAAGTGTCAGACGTGCCACGGGCCGGTCGAAACCATGACCACCTTCGCCGCCGCCACGGGGCCGCGCCTGACGAACGACCTCCTGAATCTCGTCGGATTCAGGCCCGCGGCGCCGCCGCTCACGATGGGCTGGTGCGTCGATTGCCACCGACGAGAGAACGCAACACCCGGCAAGCAAGCGCCCCTCGACTGTGTGACGTGCCACCATTGAAACGGAGCCGCCGCCGTCTGTCACTGGCCACCCGCGGTCGGATCCATGAAACGGAGCCACCCGTGTCCATCACCCACAACGGTTGGTCGGGCGCAGCGGAGCCACTCGTACCTGTCACTCGCCACCCCCGGTCGGATCAGACCTCGAGCACTCGATAAATGAAGCGCCGCGACTTTTTCAAGATCGTGACCGCGTCCGGCGCCGCCGCCGCGACGGCCGGTTGCCAGCAGGCCACCGAGTCCATCCTCCCGCTCGTCACACCGAACGAGCAGATCGTCCCGGGCGTGGCCGCGTGGTTCGCGACCGTTTGCCGCGAATGCCCGGCCGGTTGCGGCGTCCTCGCGAAGAATCGCGAGGGACGCATCGTGAAGCTCGAGGGGAATCCAGACCACCCGGTCAACGCGGGAGCCCTGTGTCTCCGTGGGCAGGCCGCGCTCCAGGGCCTCTATCATCCCGACCGGGCTGCGGGTCCGCTGGCACGCGAGGGGAGCGGAGCGTTCAAGGCGGCGACGTGGGAAGCGGCCGAAACACTCGTCGCCGAACGGATCGGCGCGCTGCGAACCGCCGGCAAGGGCCGCGCGATCGCCCTCGTGTCGCAACTCGAGAGCGGAAGCCTGGGCGTGCTGCTCGACAGGTGGACCCAGGCGCTCGGGGCGCGCCCGAGAGTGACGCTGGAGCCTTTCGCCTACGAGGCGATTCGGGCCGCGAACCGGAGCACGTTCAACCGGGACGCGATTCCGTACTACGCGTTCGAAGATGCCGAGGTCGTCCTGTCCTTCGGCGCCGACTTCATCGAGACCTGGCTCTCCAACGTCAACTACGCGCGGACCTTCGCGCGGATGCATTCGTTCAGGGACGGCCGCGCGGGGACGTTCATCCACGTCGAGCCCCGGCAGTCGCTGACGGCGTCGAACGCCGACGAGTGGATCCGCAACGCCCCCGGGACGGAAGGGCTGGTCGCCCTCGCCATCCTCCGGGTGATGGTGGACGAGGGGATGGTGGACCGTCGCTACGGCGAGGCCGTCGCCGGCCTCGACCTCAAACAGGCGGCGGGCGCGAGCGGTGTCGACGTGGAGACGATCAAGCACGTTGCGAAGACATTCGCCCACGCCAAGCCCGGCCTCGCCGTCGGCGGCGGCGTCGCCGTCACCGGCTCCAACGCGACCGAGACACAGGTCGCGATCAACCTCCTAAACGCGGCGGCGGGTAACGTCGGTAAGACCGTTCGCTTCGGCCCCGATTCGGCGTACGGCAGGGTCACGCCGCACGCGGAGGTCGCGGCTCTGGCGCGCGCCATGGCCGCCGGCGAGGTCGAGGCCCTCGTCCTGGGTCCGGGCGTCAATCCCGCGTTCACGCTCCCGTCGGGCCTCAAGCTCATCGACGCGCTCCGCAAGGTGGCGTTCGTCATCAGCTTCTCGAACCTTCTCGATCAGACCAGCGAGCTGGCGCAGGTCGTCCTGCCCGACACGCACTGGCTGGAGTCGTGGGGCGACTACGCGCCCCGCGAGGGCGTGCTCGGCTTGCTCCAGCCGACGATGTCGCCGATCCGTGATTCCCGGCCCATAGGCGACACCCTCCTGCGTGTCGGCCGCGCCGCGCTCGGAACCGAGGCGGGCAAGGGACCACTGCCGTGGCCGACCTTCGAGCAGTATCTGAAGACGGTGTGGGAGCCCCTCGCGAAGGGAGGCCTCGAAGAGGCGCTCCGCCGCGGCGGCCTCTTCGCCGACGTCGCCGCCGTCCCGGTGGCCGCGAAGATCACACCGGTGGAATCGTCGCCGGCGAAGCTCGAGGGTGACGCCGGGGGGTTCACGCTCCTCGCCTATCCGTCGCTCCGGTTCTACGACGGTCGGAGCGCCGTCAGCTCCTGGCTCCACGAGGCGCCCGACACGATGACGCAAGCGGTGTGGGACGCGTGGGTCGAGGTCCCGACGGAGACGGCTCGAAAGCTCGGCATCGCTCAGGGCGACATGCTCGCCGTCAAGTCGCCGCAGGGGAGTCTCGAGCTGCCCGCCTACATCTCGCCGACGCTTCATCCCGCCGCGGTCGCGATCCCGCTGGGTCACCGTTATGCGCCCTACCAGCGTCCGCGATACGTCGGGACCGACCCGCGTTCCCTGAATCCGATGGCGATCCTGCCGGCCGCGTCCGACGCGGCCTCGGGCGCGCTCGCGTTCATGAGCGTGAAGGTGACCATTGCAAAGCTCGGCACGCGTCGCCCGCTCGCCGTGCTCCAGGCGACGCACGACCAGGACCACCGCGAGCTGGCGCAGCACGTGGACCTGGGCGCAGCCCGCGAGCAAGCGCTGCGGGGCAAGGCGCCGCACGGGCCGCCCATCAGCATGTACCCCGACAAGCAGTACCCGGGCCCCCGCTGGGGCATGGCGATCGACATCGACGCGTGCGTGGGCTGCCAGGCGTGCGTGGTCGCCTGCCAGTCCGAGAACAACGTGCCGGTGGTCGGGAAGGCCTCCGCAGCGTACGGGCGCCAGCTGCACTGGCTCCGCCTCGAGCGCTGGGCGGACGGCAACCCGGAGCGTCCCACGAACCTGTTCCTGCCGATGCTCTGCCAGCACTGCGAGGTCGCGCCCTGCGAGCCGGTCTGCCCCGTGTACGCGGCGTATCGGACCGACGAGGGGCTCAATGCACAGGTCTACAACCGTTGCGTCGGGACACGCTACTGCGGCAACAACTGCCCGTACCACGTGCGCCGCTTCAACTGGTTCCAGTACGAGTTCCCGGCGCCGCTCGAGGTGCAGCTGAACCCCGACGTCACGGTCCGTCAGCTCGGCGTGATGGAGAAGTGTACGATGTGCGTCCAGCGCATCATCGCCGGCAAGGATCGAGCGCGCGACGAGAAGCGCCCGGTGCGCGACGGCGACATCCGCACGGCGTGTCAGCAGACATGCCCGACGCAGGCGATCACGTTCGGCAACCTGAAGGACGACGCCAGCACCGTGACCAAGCTCAACAAGTCGCCGCGGGCCTATCACGTGCTCGAGGAGGTCGGCACGCGGCCGTCCGTCACCTATCTCCGGAAGGTCGTCCGGGAGCACGCGTGAGCCGATGAGCGACGGCCCCACCACATCGCCCACGTTCGCCGACGTCAACCGCGACGTCCTCCGCACACTGGACCCGCCGGGGAACCTCTACTTCGCCTGGATGTGCGTGGTGGCGCTCCTGCTCGCCGGATTTTTCGCCGCGTGGGCCGGCCAGGTCTGGTGGGGTATGGGCATGGCCGGCAAGCGCGTGCCCCAGATGTGGGCGATGTACATCACGACCTTCGTGTTCTGGATCGGTATCGGCCACGCCGGCACCCTGATCTCGGCGATTCTCTATCTCTTCCGCGCCCGCTGGCGCACGTCGATCTACCGCGCGGCCGAGGCCATGACGATCTTCGCGGTCATGACGGCAGGCTTGTTCCCGCTGATCCATGCGGGGCGCATGTGGTTCGCGTACTTCCTCCTGCCGTACCCGAACCAGCGCTACCTCTGGCCGAATTTCCGGTCGCCGCTCGTCTGGGACGTGTTCGCGATCTCGACGTACCTGTCGATCAGCACCGTCTTCTTCATCGTGGGGCTCGTCCCCGACATCGCCGCCCTGCGCGACGCCTCCAGCGGCTGGCGCCGCCGTATCTACGCAATGCTCGCGCTCGGGTGGGAGGGCGCCGACACACAGTGGCGCCACTATCGGCGTGCGTACGGCTTGCTCGCGTCGCTGGCGACGCCGCTGGTGCTCTCGGTGCACAGCGTCGTGTCGTGGGATTTCGCGATGGCGCTGGTTCCCGGCTGGCACTCGACGCTGTTCGCGCCCTTCTTCGTCGACGGGGCGATCTTCTCCGGGTTCGCGATGGTGCTGGTGCTGGTCCTGCCGATGCGCCACTTCTTCAACCTCCACGCCTACATCCAGGACAAGCACCTGGATGCGATGGGAAAGCTGATCCTCGTCACGGGCCTCGTGCTGACCTACTTCTACCTCTGCGAGATCTTCACCTCGCTCTACAGCGGCGAGCACATCGAGAAGGCCTCGCTCTTCTGGAAGGTGACGGCGACGTACGCGTGGGCGCTCTGGACCATGTACTTCTGCAACTGCGTCGCGCCGCTGGTGCTCTTCTGGCGGCGGGCGCGCACGAGCCCGGTCGTCCTGTACATCGTCTCCATCCTCGTGCTGATTGGAATGTGGTTCGAGCGGTTCAACATCATCGTCCCGTCGCTCGGACACGACTTCTACCCGTACACGTGGGGCATCTACTATCCGAGCCCGACCGACACGATGATCGTCATCGGGAGCTTCTCCTTCTTCTTGCTCCTGTTCCTGGGCTTCATCAAGCTGATGCCATCGCTCTCGATCGTCGAGGTCAAGGAGACGATCCCGCCCCCCGTTCGGGACAGGGCCCATGGCCACTGAGGCGATCCTCGGCGTCTTCGCCCATGTGGACACGACGGTGCGGGCGCTCGAGGAGCTGCGCGCGCGCGGCTACCACGACCTCACGGTCTACACGCCGCTGCCGGTGCACGAGATCGAGGAGGTGCTCGAGCGCGACCGGCCGGTGAGCCGGGTCCGCCTGTTCACGCTGATCGGCGGGCTCAGCGGGATCGCCTCGGCCTTCCTGCTGACGATCTGGAGCTCGCTCGTGTGGGGGCAGGTCACCGGCGGCAAGTTCATGCAGCTCGTGCCCGGCGGCATCATCGGCTCGTCCTTGCCGCCGTTCTTCATCATCGCGTTCGAACTGATGGTCCTCTTCGGCGGGCTCGCGACGGTCATCGGCATGATCGTGCTGGGGCAGTTCCCACGCTTCAGGCAGAGTCCGACGTTCGATCCCCGGTTCACCAACGACCGCTTCGGGGTGGCGGTCCACTGCGCCCCGGAGCGGGCCGGCTCCGTGCACGAGCTCCTGCGCACCGCGGGCGCCGAAGAAGTGAAATCCCGATGACGGAACGCATCCGATGAGAACGGGCGCGTCGGAGCCACTCGCTTCTTTCTCAGCGGAGCCACTCGCTTCTTTCTCAGGCCACCCTCGGTCAAAGCCCGCCTCGAGGCACCCGCTCCAATGAAGTACGTCTTCATCCTGATGCTCCTGGTGGTTGGGGCGGCCGCCGGGGCGTGGGGCGCGGCGATCGTCGTGCGCTGGAACGACGACATGACGCAGACCGCCAGGATCGTGCCCGGCGAGCGGGTGTTTCCGATGCCGCCCGGTGTCGTTCCCCGCGACGGCGAGTTGATCGTGCCGAAGGAGCAGCGCGACGTCGCCGCCAAGCGGCCGAATCCGGTCAAGGTGACGGACGCGTCCATCGCGATCGGCCGCGAGCGGTACGTGACGTTCTGCGTGCCGTGCCACGGGCCAGAGGCCAAGGGCGGGATCACGGGCCTCGTCGCCACGAAGTTCATCCCGACGCCCGACCTGACCAATGCCGAGCTGCAGAAGCAGCGGACGGACGGATACTGGCACAGCTACATCGTCGTCGGGGGCGCCGTCATGCCCGCGTACGGCGAGGCGCTCTCGTCGCAGGAGGCGTGGCACATCGTGAACTTCCTGCGGTCCGTCGCACAGAAATGACCGTGCTCTGGAGTCTCGTGGCGCTGCTCGGCGCGGTCGTCTTCCTCGTCGGAGCCAATTCCGCGGACGCGGCCCAGGTCTGGTCCGTCTACCTCGTCAACCTGGTGTTCTGGTCGGGTCTCGCGGTGACCGGGCCGGCGATCGCGGGCATGATGCAGATCACGGAAGCCCGCTGGTCGCCGAGCGTGCGCCGGATCGCGCTGACGACCGCCGGGTTTCTGCCCACGTCGTTCGGTCTGCTCCTCGTCCTGTACACGGGCCAGACCGTCCTCTATCCGTGGGTGACGACGCCGATCCCGGCCAAGGCCGGGTGGCTCAACGTGCCGTTTTTCTGGCTCCGCACCTACACGTGCGCCGCGCTGCTGTTCGCCGTGTGCTTCGCCTTCGTGCGGTCGCTGCTCCGCGATGCGATACCCCCGGACGACGGGCGCGAGCGCGTCCGACGGAACCGCATCGCCGTCATCCTTCTCATGCTGTGGCTCGTGACGGTGTCGCTCTGGGGGTTCGACCTCGTGATGTCGCTCGACCCGAAGTGGTACAGCGGCCTCTTCGGCGGCTACTTCGCCGTCAGCACGCTCTACACGACGTTCTGCCTCCTGTCGATCCTCACCATCCGGGCCAACGCGCGCGGGCGGGCCTCGATCCCACCGGCCGCGGTGCAGGATGTGGCCAAGCTGCAATTCGCCATGTCGATCATGTGGATGTACTTCTTCTTCTCGCAGTACCTCGTGATCTGGTACGGCAACGTACCGGTCGAGACGCGGTTCTTCGTCCAGCGGTTGTTCGTCCAGCCGTGGCTGACGCTCGCCTGGGTCGTGCTGATTGTCGGCTGGCTGATCCCGTTCGCGTACCTCGTCAAACGGCTCACCGGTCGGCCGCCCCAGCGACACGCCCCGCTCTTCGTGGTCGCGATCTTCGGGCTTGTCGCGATCTTCCTCGAGCGCGTATTCGTCGTGTTTCCGTCGGTCTCGGCCACGGCCCGGCTGCCGTTCGGGCTGCGCGACCTCGCGATCACCGCCGGGTTCCTCGCGCTGTTCGTGTTGAGCCGACGCTGGTTCTTCAGCCGCTTCAAGCCCGTCCTGAATCTCCCGCACACCGGCCACTAGCCCCTCACGCACTGGACGACAGCGCGCCGGCGGGACGTGCTCCCCGGGACCCGCTAGCAACATCGCCGCGGTCGGCTGGGGGCGGGGACGGGTGTGCCCCCCGCGACCCGTGTAGTCAGGGTTGCCTGAACCGGAGACCACCTAACTCAACCTCGCGCGATATCGGCTAGCGTGGTCGCGGGGGGCGCACCCGTCCCCGCCCTCTGCCGACCGCGGCGGCGTGTAGTAGAGTAACGATGTGCTGACCGTCGAAGAAGCGCTCGAACAGATTCTTTTGCGCGTCGAGCCGCTCTCCGTCGAGCGGGTCGACGTGCTGGCCGCGCTCGGCCGCGTGCTGGCAGAGCCCATCGTCTCGCGAGCCGTGATCCCGCCCTGGCCGAATTCTTCGATGGATGGCTATGCCGTCCGCGCCGGGGACACGGGACGGGTACCGGTCGAGCTCGCCGTCGTCGGCAAGATCATCGCCGGTACGCTTCCGTCCCGCCCGCTACGCCCGGGTGAGGCGATGCGAATATTCACCGGCGCGCCCATGCCCGAGGGCGCCGATGCCGTGGTGCCGCAGGAGGATGTCGCCGCCGACGGCGAGCGGGTCACGATCACCGGACGCGTACCGCCCGGCGCCTTCGTCCGACCGGCTGGCGAGGACGTCCGCGCCGGCGACGTCGTCGTTCAGCCGGGCGGCGGTATCGGCGCCGCGGAAGTGGGACTGCTGGCGACGCTCGGGTACTCGCAGGTGCGCGTCTTTCGCCGCCCACGGGTCGCGATCCTCTCGACCGGCAACGAGCTCGCGGACCTCGGGACCGAGCCGGGCCCGGGGCAGATCCCCAATACGAACACCTATTCGCTGATGGCGCAGGTGATCGAAGCGGGGGCCGAACCCGTCAATCTAGGCGTCGTCCCCGACCAGCTCGAGGCGATCACGGAGCGGCTCCACTGGGGCCTGACGGCGGCCGATGTCCTCGTGACGTCGGCGGGGGTGTCGGTGGGCGAGCTCGACCTCGTACGCGACGCGCTCGAGCGGTGCGGGGCCGCGCTCCACCTCTGGAAGGTGTCGATGCGCCCTGGCAAGCCCATCACGTTCGGCACGCGCGCCGGCCGCCCGGTGTTCGGCCTGCCCGGCAATCCGGTTTCGGCGATGGTGACCTTCGAGCTGTTCGTGCGCCCGGCGCTGCGCAAGATGGCGGGGGCCCAAGCGGTCCATCGCCCACGGCTCCGGGTGCGTGCGCTCGAGACGATCGAGAACCCAGGGTCACGGCGCGGCTATCTGCGGGTCACCCTGACGCCCGACGCGAACGGCTACGGCGCGCGCCTCACCGGTGACCAGGGCTCGGCGATCCTCCGCTCGATGGTGCTCGCTGACGGGCTTGCCGTCGTCGCGCCCGACACCACGATCGCCGGCGGTCAGGCGGTCGACGTCATCGTCCTGCGTTCGCTCGAGCCGAGATCGCACTGAACCGTTGACACCGTTTTCAGCCGCGTGCTACGGTGCGACGCGGATGAGCCGTGCCCTCTGCGCGCTCGCGGCGGTGGCGATCCTCGCCAGCGGTTGCGCAAGTCGGCGCGCGGTGACCCAGCTCGAGACCGAGGTCGGCCGGCTTCGCGCGGAGCTGGCCGAGATGCGTATCGTCCAAGAGGTTTCCGCCCGCGATCTGGCCCGTGTCGCGCCACAGATCCAAGCGCTCGACGCGCGCACGAGCGAGACTCAGTCGAGCATGAAGGGCCTTTCCGACGAGATCGCGCGGCTCACGAAACGCACCGACGCGGCCGACACGGCG
>QHSV01000386.1 GCA_003221655.1 Candidatus Rokuibacteriota bacterium | reverse complement strand
TCGGTCGCTGTGCGCGGCCTCGGCCTGCCATCGGAGCCAAAACCCGCCGCCGAGCCGAGGGCGCACTGATATGGACTTCCGTCCCTCGCCGGCCCAGCAGATCCTGATCTCGACAGCCCGGGCGTTCCTCCGCCAGCATTGCCCGCCCGAGCTGGTCCAGCGCCTCGCCCTCGACGAACGCGGCTTCGACGAGACGCTGTGGCGCCGCATGGCCGAGCTGGGGTGGCCCGGGCTCCTGATCCCGCTCGAGCTCGGCGGCAGCGGCGGCTCGCTGCTCGACGTCATCCTGCTCGTGGAAGAGATGGGACGCGCCGGCCTTCCCGGCCCCTTTGTGACGAGCGCGGTGGTGGCGACGTCCCTCCTGCTCGCGGCGGGGAGCCCAGCGCAGCAGAAGCGCCTGCTCCCCACGCTGGCCGCGGGCGAGCGCGTCGCGACCCTGGCGCTCGTGGAGGAGAGCGGCTCGTTCGATATCGATGCCGTCACCCTCGAGTGCGCGGTGCCCGGCCGCCTCACCGGCCGGAAGCTCTTGGTCAAGGACGCCCATGTCGCCAACGATCTCGTCGTCGCCGTCCGGGTCGGCGACGACGCGAGCCTGATCCTCGTGCCGGCGGACCGCCCCGGCATCGCGCACCTGCCGCTCGACGCGATCAGCGGCGAGAAGCTCTTCGAAGTGACCTTCGACGGCGTGGAAGTGCGCCCGGACGACCTCCTGGGCGCCGTCGGCGACGGCCACAAGCTCCTGGCGGGGGCACTGCAGGCGGGGGCGATGGCGCGGGCGGCCGAGATGGTGGGCGGAGCGCAGCACGTGCTCGAGCTGGCGGTCGATTATGCCAAGACGCGCGTCCAGGGCGGGCGGCCGATCGGCGGCTACCAGGCCATCCAGCACGCCTGCGCGGACCTCGTGCGCGACGTCGATGCCTCGCGCGCGCTCCTCTACGCGGCGGCCTGGAAGATGGCCGAGGGGCTACCGGCCGAGTCCGACGCGGCGCAGGCCAAAGCCTACGCGGGCGAGGCGGCACCCTGACCCCAGCCTTCTAGCACGTTCCCCGCAGCACGCGGGGTCCACGGAGAACCTCGCGCAATCATCGATCGTGTCGCCGCGCCGCTGGCGATCGCTCTCGTCGGCCGCTGCGGCATTCCTGCGGACACGCTGCCGCACAATCTTCGACGCCTACCGTCAGCTTCTGACCATTCTCTCGTTCCACCACGTCAGGCTAGGACCCGTAAGTCCTTGAATTCCGGAACATCACTCGATGGCATTCAGTTTGCGGGGTCTCTCCCGCCGATGAGCTCGCTTGAGATCTTTTCCCGGAGGGGCCTGTGAGCACTGATCACGTGCCGCTGCTGGACGGAAGCCCGAAGATGCGGGCCATCCTGACCATCATCGAGAACATCGCGGACACGGATGCGATGGTCCTGATCCG
>QHSV01000385.1 GCA_003221655.1 Candidatus Rokuibacteriota bacterium | reverse complement strand
CCCGGGCAATTCGAATACGCGAAAGGGGGCACGATCTATCTGGACGAGATCGCGGAGCTCCCGCCAGCCCTTCAGGCCAAGCTCCTCCACGTGCTTCAGGACTTTCGCTTCGCCCGCGTGGGGGGTCACGGGCTGATCGAAGTCGATGCGCGCGTGATCGCCGCCACGAATCGGGACCTGGAACACGCGCTGGCCCGCGGCGAGTTCCGCGAGGACCTCTACTACCGCCTCAACGTGGTGGAGCTCCGCATTCCTCCGCTCCGGGAGCGGCGGGAGGAAATCCCGCGTCTGGCGTCGTGGTTCCTTGCCAGATTCAACAATCAGTACGGGCGGCAGAAGCAGATCTCGCCCGAGACGCTGGCCCGCCTCGCCGAGCACGCGTGGTCGGGGAACGTCCGCGAGCTGGAGAACATTGTGCGACGCATGGTGGTGCTCGCGGACGGTGAGCAGGCGTTCGAGGCCCTGGTGACACGCGGTCAAATCGGGCATGACGCGGCCCCGCGGCCCGCACTCATCGTCACCGAGAGCTTGAGGGAGATCGCGCGCCGCGGCGCCCGAGAGGCCGAGCGCCAAGCTCTGGCGGAGGTGCTCGAGCGCGTGCGGTGGAATCGCGCCGAGGCGTCTCGGATTCTCAAAGTCAGCTACAAGACGCTGCTCCACAAGATCGCCGAGTGCGAGCTGGTATCGCCCTCGCGTCGAGTCGTCCAGGATTTCAACCCGTCCCGCACAGTTCGTCACGCTACTTGACAAGTAGTCGACGCGTGCCTAAGGTCGCAAGGTCATGAACGAGTTGACGACCCTGGCCGAAGCGCTCGGAACACTCCTGAAGGCGCGGAAGGAGACGATCGCCGTCGCCGAGTCGTCGGCGGGCGGATTGATCTCGGCCGCGCTGCTCGCCGTTCCCGGCGCCTCGGCGTACTTCCTGGGCGGCGGCGTGATCTACACACAGGCCGCGCGGCGTGGGTTGCTGCGCCTGTCGGACGAGTCGGTCAAGGGCATCCGCTCGAGCACCGAGGCGTACGCGCTCCTCAAGGCGAGGACAATCCGCGAGCTCGTTGGCGCGACGTGGGGGCTCGCCGAGACGGGCGCCAGCGGGCCGACGGGCAACCGTTATGGCGACGCGGCCGGCCACGCGTGCCTCGCCGTGGCAGGACCGATCGAACGGGCCGTCACCCTCGAGACGGGCCACGGCGACCGAGAAAAGAACATGTGGGCGTTCGCGAAGCGTGCCCTGGAGCTGCTGGAGACATCGCTGAGCAAGCGGTAGGTCGAGGGCCCGATGCGAATCGTCTTCTGGAACATCCGGGCCGGCGGCGGCGTCCGGGTCGCGAGAATCGCCGCCCAGCTCAAGGGCTGGGCCCCGGATGCGGTCGCCCTCTGCGAGTTCCGCGCGACCCCGCCGAGCCTCGAACTCGCGCGCTCGCTCGCGGCGCTCGGCCTCGGCCACCAGTGCACGACGGCCGAGCCGGCCCTGCCGAGCGCCAATCGGCTGTTCATCGCCGCGCGCTTTCCGCTGCACCGGATCCATCTGCGGGCAGGACCTGGTGAGCCCGGCCGTCTCTTGCTCCTCGCCTCGATCGAGGCTCCTCAGCCGCTGACGCTGGGCGCCATGCATGTCCCGAACCGGGTGACGGGACGGAAAGACCTGTTTTATGCAGCCGTGCTCGCGCTGCTCGGCCGCTGGCGGCGCGGACCCACCGTGCTCCTCGGTGACACCAACTCCGGCCGCCCGGGAATCGACGAGGAGACTCCGGTGTTCGGACCGAGAGAGGACGCGTGGCTGTCGGGGCTCGAACGGTCGGGATGGCTCGACGCGTTTCGGCTGTTGCGGGGGACGGCGCGCGCCTACACCTGGTACTCCCCGAACGGAGGGAATGGCTTTCGGATCGATCAAGCCTTCGTCAATCACCAGCTGCGGCCCCGTCTCCGGGATGTCCGCCACGAGTGGGGACGTCGGGCGGGGCGCAAGGCCAGTCCTCTCAGCGACCACGCCGCCCTGCTGGTCGATCTGCACAGCTAGATCTGCACAGCTAGATGAGGTAAGTCGGACCCGGCCGCTCACTTCGGCCGGTTCATCACCATGCCGATCGCCTTCGTGAAGGCTCCCACTGTGAAGGGCTTCTGGAGCACAAGGCCGAGTTTCGGCGCGTCGGCCGACCCGGCCTCGGCGAGGTATCCAGAGACGTAGAGGACCTTGACCTCCGGCCGGGCGGCCCGCACGCGCGTGACCCAGTCGTCGGCAAACGACGGCGGGGTCCCGACGTCCACGACCATCAGATCGATCTGACCGGCGTGCTGACCGCTGAGGGCCAGCGCCTCGTCCCGGTCGCTGGCCTCGAGGACCACGTAGTTCTGGAGCTGCAGGATCTCCCGGATCAGGTCGCGCACTTCACGCTCGTCTTCGACCACCAGCACGGTCTTGCCGTCGACCGCCGCGGCGGCGGGAACGGACGAGGTCGCTGGCGCCTCGACCGGCGCCGCCTCCGGGGCGCGTGGCAGGTAGATCTTGAACGTCGAGCCGGCCCCGGCGTCGCTCATCACGCTGATCTGGCCGCCGAACTGGGTGACGACGTCGTAGACCGTCGCGAGGCCGACCCCGCTGCCGCGCCCGGGCTCCTTGGTCGTGAAGTACGGCTCGAACAGCCGCGCGCGGGTCTCGTTGTCCATACCGCTCCCGGTGTCGCTCACCGCCAGCATCACCACCTGGCCCACATTGGCGGTCTCGATGGTCAGGCGGCCGCCCTGCGGCATCGCGTCGCGCGCGTTGACCACGAGATTCATGATCACCTGCCCGATCTGGTGCGGGTTGGCGCTGACGCGCCCCAGGCCGGAGTCAAGCCGGGTCAGGAGCTCGATGTTGTCGCCGAGCAGGGGTTGGAGCACGCGCGTCACGTTCCCGACGAGCTGGTTCAGATCCACCGGTGTGGGTGCCGGCGGCGGCCGGCGGCTTCCGGCGAGGATCTGCTGGGCCAGGGCCGCGCCCCACTCGGTGGCCCGCTTGATGGCTTCCGCGTTACGCCGCAGCGGATCGTCCGGGCG
>QHSV01000384.1 GCA_003221655.1 Candidatus Rokuibacteriota bacterium | reverse complement strand
GATGTTCGTGATGCGTCTGGGGTAGCCGCCCGGCAGCACGACGATCGGCACGGAGTCGCCGTAGGCCTGGGCCACGCCGCCGAACGCGTTCTCTGATCCCGGGCCGTGCTGCATGGCGAAGACGCCGATCCGTTCCCCCGACGAGATGCGGCTCACCGCGTCGGCCATGTGGAGGCCGGTCCGCTCCTGACGGACGATGATCGTCCGGATGTCCGCCTCCGCGGCGGCCTCGATGATGGGGTTGACGGGGTATCCGATGAGGAATCTCACACCCTCGCGCTTGAGAATCTCGGCCACCGCCGCCGCTGCCTTCATGATCCACTCTCCTCGATCATTATCGAGCTCGCCTCGGGTCGATCGAAATTGCCTCGCGCCGTCCACACGAGGCTCGATTATCCTACGCCAGACCCGACGATCGAGGGGAGATGAAGTGGTTGTGCGAGCCGCAGGGCCGGCCGGGGGTGAGGCCCCCAGGCTCGCGGCGAGCGTTATGAAAACCGAGGGGAGCCCATGACCCGGGAAGAACTCAAGCACCGCGTCGACGAAGCGATCGAGCGCCATGCCGACGAGATCGTCGCCCTCGGGGAGGCGATCCGGCGCCACCCAGAGCTCGGCTTCAAGGAACTGAGGACATCGGCGCTGGTGGAGACCAAGTTTCGCCAGCTCGGCCTCGCCCCGCGGACCGGGCTCGCGATCACGGGCGTGCGGGCCGATGCCGACGGTGGCGCGGGGCCCGGCCCCACGTTCGCGCTCGTGGGCGAGCTCGACGCGCTCGTGGTCGCTGGCCATCCGGAGGCGGATCGGTCCACCGGCGCGGTCCACGCGTGCGGCCATAACGCCCAGATCGCCGGGCTTGTGGGCGCGGCCATCGGCCTCGTGCGGGCCAGGGCCATGGACCGCCTCGCGGGCCGCGTGGTATTCATGGCCGTACCCGCCGAAGAGGGCGGCGACCTCGAATGGCGCCTCGACGAGGTTCGCGCGGGGCGCCTCGAGTTCCTGGGCGGAAAGTGCGAGCTGCTGCGCCTCGGCCATCTGGACGACGTCGACCTGGCGATGATGATCCACACGACGCCGCGCCCGGAGGACGGCCTCACGTGTGTTCCCGGGTCCAACAACGGACGGTTCGGAAAGACGGCGCGCTTCGTCGGGCGCGCGGCGCACGCCGGCGGCGCGCCTCACATGGGCGTCAACGCGCTCTACGCGGCGCAACTCGCGCTCGCCGCGACCAACGCGCTGCGGGAAACCTTCCGCGACGAGGACACGATCCGCGTTCACCCCATCCTGACCCACGGCGGCTCCCAGGTGAACGTCATCCCGGGCGAGGCGCGACTCGAGACGTACGTCCGCGGCCGGACCCTTGAAGGCATCCGCGACGCCAACGCGAAGGTGGACCGCGCGCTCAAAGCCGGCGCCTTGGCCCTCGGCGCCAGCGTCGAGATCGAGACGCTGCCGGGGTACCTCCCGCTACGCTCGGACCGGACGATGACACGCGTGTTCAGGCAGAACGCCGACACGCTGTTCGGCCCGGGGGCCTGCCGCGAGGCTGGGCACCGCGCGGGCTCCACCGACATGGGCGACCTGAGCCAGGTGATCCCGGTGCTGCATCCGTACATGGGCGGCGCACGCGGCACGGGCCACGCCGCCGACTACGAGATCATCGATCCCCATCTCGCCTATGTAATGCCGGCGCGGGCCATGGCCGCCATGGTCGTCGATCTCCTCTGGGATGGGGCCAGTGGGGCGCGCGAGGTGATCGCAAAGGCCCTCCCCGGGATGACACGGCAGGACTACGTCGAGTTCCAGCGGAGTGTTCGCCGGCGGGAGGTGTTTCAGGGCGACGCGTAAGCCGCGCGGAGCCCGTCGCCACACGACGTCGGGGTTGATTCTGCACTCGGGCGCCCGTAGAATGAACGGCGGTTCAGTCAGATACCGATGCGCGATCCCGACAAGCCGCAACAGATCATTGCCGCCGCGATCCGCGTCTTCGCCCGCGGCGGCTACTACAACTCGCGCGTCTCGGACATCGCCCGCGAGGCGGGCATCGCGAGCGGCACGATCTACCTCTACTTCAAGACCAAGGACGAGATCCTCGTCACCCTGTTCCGCGAGAAGATGGCGGAGTGGGTCGCGTTGGTACGGCGAGAACTCGCCGCCGAGCGCAACCCGCTGGCGAAGATCCGGAAGATCGTGGCCCTCCATTTCCAGGTGCTCGAGGAGAATCCCGATCTCGCCGAGGTCGTCCAGGTCGAGCTGCGGCAGGGGCAGAAGTTCTTCCGCGGTGCCTCCGCGCACGAAGTGTCCGCCTACTTCGGCGTGATCAGCGACGTGCTCGAGGAGGGCGTCGGCGCCGGGCTGATCCGGCGAGACCTGCCCGTGAAGGTCGCCACCAAGATGCTGTTCGGCGCGATGGACCAGTTGGCGACCTCTTGGGTTCTGGGCAAGCGCGGGTATCGCCTCACCG
Organism: Candidatus Rokuibacteriota bacterium; assembly: GCA_003221655.1. Lineage (GTDB taxonomy): Bacteria > Methylomirabilota > Methylomirabilia > Rokubacteriales > CSP1-6 > AR31. Next base: position 1,142 of record QHSV01000384.1, on the reverse strand, counting down.
AGGCGGCCGACCCGGTTGCGACAATCTTCCTCCAGGGAGTCTGTGCCCATGGCGTATGAGACCCTGCTGTTCGCGCGCGAGGAGAGCTTCGCGATCATCACGCTCAACCGTCCGCCGGCCAACGCGATCAGCGAGCCGCTCATGCGAGAGCTGAACGCGGCGCTCAACTCGGTGGAGAACGACGATTCGGTCCGCGCCGTCATCATCACCGGGGCCGGCGACCGCATCTTCTGCGCCGGCGCCGACCTGGGCTCGGCGTTCGCCGGGGGTGACGTCGACACGTTCATCCGCTTCGGGAACAGCGTGGTACGGAAGATCGAGCGGTTCGCGAAGCCGGTCATCGCCGCAATCAACGGGCACGCGCTGGGCGGAGGCTGTGAAATCGCGATGGCGTGCCATTTCCGCCTGGTGAAGGAGACAGCCCGGATGGGACAGACCGAGTCGAACCTCGGCATCACCCCGGGCTTTGGCGGCTCGCAGCGGCTGCCCCGCCTCATCGGCCGGACCAAGGCCCTCGAGTACCTGATCCTGGGCACACAGGTGCCCGCCACGGAGTGCCTGGCGCTCGGTCTCGCCAACCGGCTCACGAAGGAAGGCGAGACACTCAACGACGCCAGGGCCCTCGCGCGCGAGATCGCGAAGCGGCCGCCGATCGCCACACGGCTCATCATCGAGGCCGTCGACGAGGGCCTCGAGGCGCCGACCGACAAGGCGATCGACATCGAGATACGCGCGTTCCTCAAATCGCTCAAGACCGAGGACGCCGCGGAGGGCATCCAGGCGTTCTTCGCCAAGCGCGAGCCGACCTTCAAAGGGAAATAGCATGGACCTGGGCATCCGCGGCCGGGTCGCGCTCGTCACCGGCGGCGCGCGGAGTCTCGGCCGAGCCGACGCGACGACGCTGGCCGCGGAGGGGTGCGCAATCGCGATCGTCGACCTCGACGGTGACGGCGCCGGCCAAGCCGCCGGCGAGATCGAGGCGTCGGGTGGCCGAGCCCGCGGCTACGCGTGCGACATCCGCGAGTCGCCTCAGGTGCACAACGTCGTGGCCCGCATCGAGCGCGATCTCGGTCCCGTGGACATCTGCGTGAACAACGCAGGGCTCATCTACACGGTGGCCCAGCTCAAGGACATGAAGGACG
>QHSV01000155.1 GCA_003221655.1 Candidatus Rokuibacteriota bacterium | reverse complement strand
CCGTGAGCCACGCACCGCGGAGCCCGGTCAGCGACTCCCCGCCGACGGGCACGGGTTCCGGGACAGCGAGCCGTCGCTGGCGCAGGCTCGCGGCCATTCCCAGCAACGCGGCGGCGACGAAGATCCAGCGGTAGCCCACGCGCTCGAAGAGCTGGCCGGCGGCGAGGGCCAGCCCGATGCCAAGGACCGCGCCGGCCATCCGGACCAGGCCCAGGGCGCGACCACGCTGGGCTCGCGGATACACGCGCTCGACGACGGCCGCCTGCGCCGGCGCGGCGGCGGCGCCGAAGAAGTCCCGGGCGATCACGAGGCCGACGAACGACCACGCCGAGCTGACGAACGGGACCAGCAGGAACACGCCACGGGCGACGAAGCCGGTCCACACGAGGTGCGGGAGCGGATGGCGCCCGTGGAACGCCCGCGCCCACAGGAGCGAGAGCAGCAAGCACGCGCCGCCTGCCGAGGACATCACGGCGAGCTGCAGCGGCGTGGCGCCGAGCTCGGCCCGTAAGATAAGGCCGATGAAGGGGCTGGTCAGACCCGCGAAGACGGTGAACAGGAGCGTTGCCGAGATGTCGATCCGGAGCGCGCGCCGGATCTCGGGGCTGAATTGCGACCCGATTATAGTCATTTCTTTTATAGCTCGCCTCGAGCGGCGGGCCCCAGCCCCACGACACTCTGCGGCTCGCACTACAGACCTTTATGCTCGCCTCGAGCGGCGGGGCCCCAGCCCCACGACACTCTGCGGCTCGCACTACTATGATTATGTCGCATCGCACCCCGCCGACCTCAGTTCCCTCGGCGCTCCCTAAACCCGCGTCACCACGGCAATCTCGGGTCGGTTACAATCGTCGCCATGGCACCGCTCTCGGTCGCGGATTCGCATCCCCGCAAGCGCGTCAGGGTCCTCGACACGGAGATCGCCTACGTCGACTCGGGCGCGGGCGAGCCGATCGTCTTCCTGCACGGCAATCCCACGTCGTCCTACCTCTGGCGCAACGTCATCCCGCACGTCGACGGGCTCGGCCGCTGTCTTGCTCCCGATCTGGTCGGTATGGGCGATTCGGGGAGGTCGCCGGGCGGCGCCTACCGCTTCGTCGACCATGCGCGCTACCTCGACGCATGGTTCGACGCTCTGGGGCTCCTCCGGAACGTGGTGCTGGTCGTTCACGACTGGGGCTCGGCCCTCGGCTTCCACTGGGCGCGCCGCCACCCCGAGCGCGTGAGGGGTGTGGCCTACATGGAGGCGATCGTCCGACCGGTCACGTGGTTGGAGTGGCCTGAGGTCGCGCGCAAGGTCTTCCAGGCGATGCGTGGGGCAGCGTGGACGGCGAGCCCTCCGACGTGGTCCAGATTGTCAGGGCCTACGGCGACTGGCTGGCGAACAGCCCGATGCCAAAGCTCTTCGTCAACGCAGATCCCGGATCGATTCTCGTCGGCGCACAGCGGGAGTTCTGCCGCGCCTGGCCGAACCAACAGGAGGTCACCGTCAGGGGCACCCACTTCGTGCAGGAGGACTCGCCCGACGAGATCGGCCGCGCGATCTCGACGTTTGTCAGGGGCCTGGGGTAAGCCCCCGCGCGCTCCGCGGCCCGAGCGCGCGGGGACAGTGCTTAGTCTTAGTCTTCCTGAGCGACCATCAGCTTCACGGTCACCCGGCGCTTGTCCTTGTTGGGTGTTCCCTTCTCAGCGATCGGGCCCAGGCCCACCAAGTGGATCCGAGGCAGCTCGATTCCGAGCGTGGTCTGGCCGGCATCGTTGAGGTCCCACTTGTCGAAGCCGAACAGGATCTGGTAGGTCTCGGCCTCTTTGCGGACGTTGCGGTTCGACCAGAGCCGCGTCAGCCGGCTGTTCGTCTCGTCCGCCTTGGTGTAGGCGCCGTCCGCCCGCTCACGCGCGCCGCGAGCCACCTCGCTCGTCTGGGTCAGCTTGGTGTCGACCCCATCGACTTTTTGGTCGACCCGCTGAGTTTCTTCAGTCAGCTTCTTGTCGACCCCGGCGACGCGCTGGTCGATCTCCACTTCCTTCTTACCGACATGCTCGGTCACCCACCCCCTGGTGGCGACGCATCCGCTGGCCAGAAGCATCACTGCCGGCAGCACAACCCCCAGCTTCACCGCTTGTCGCATAGTCGCCTCCTCATTTAATGCCCAGACCTCGAGCGGCCGGGCTCGGCGTGGACGGCTTGCAACCGGGTCGCCAGGCGCGGACCCGGGTGTTTTTGCGGGAAAACCGGGGAGACGGTGCGTCCGGGGTGTCCCCTTCACGACACGGGGAGTCAGCGGGCTGACGGCATCGTCAGTTTAGCCGCGCGCGCAGCGAGTGCAGGGCTCGCCGGAGCTCGGCGTCCCCAGGGGCCAGCCGTACCGCCTCCTCGAACTCGCGCAGCGCGTCCCACCACCGCCCCTGTCGCAGATGGATCCGGCCGAGGTTCATGTACGGAAACTGGCGCGGCTCGTATCGTTTGGCCTGCTTGGCGCGCTCGAGCCAGGACACGGCCTCGTCGAGCTTGCCCTGCTGCATGAGGTAGCAACCGATGTCGTTGTAGGGATTGCCGAAGTCGGGGTCCACGTCGATCGCCCGCAGGCATTCCTGCGTGGCCTCGTCCAGGCGACCCTGGAAGCTGTAGGTCCACCCGAGATAGGTGTGGGCCTCGGCCGTCGGACACACCTCGATCGAGCGCTGGTAGAGCTCGATCGCGCGCTCGAGCTCTCCCTGCATCTGGTGACGGTACGCTTCCTGCCAGATCTCCGTCGCCCTCTTGAAGTTATCCGGAGCGCTCACCTGGTCACCAGCTCGGCCACGCCTCGCGCCGCAGTCCCATGTCCCAGAACATCCACTCATAGCGGCTCGTCGCGAGGAAGTGAGCCCGCATCGTGTCCCGGTCCGGCGTTGTCAGCCGCTCGGCGACCCGGTCGGTCGCGGACAGCACCGCCCGGACGACGGTCCCGAACTCCTCGGAGGCGTAGGTGCCGATCCACCGCTTGTAGAGAGGGTCGGCAGAGCCGGCGCGCTCGAGCTCCTTGCCGACCTCCCAGTAGATCCAGTAACACGGCAGCAGCGCCGCGATCGCCTCGTGAAAGGGCGACCCGTAGGCGACCGCGAGGAGGTAGCTCGTGTAGGCGAGGTTCGTCGGCGCCAGCGGCGTCGCCGCAACGTCGGCGGGCGTGAGCCCGAAGTCGCGAAAGAAGCTCTCGTGCAGTGAGCGCTCCACCTTGAGTGCCCCGGCGGCGTGCTCGTTGAACATGATGATCCAGTCGTCCTCGGGCGCCCGCGCGCCGGCGAGCGACAGCGCCCGTGCGAACTCGCGCAGGTAGAGGGCGTCCTGCACCGCGTAGAACTTGAAGCTCTCGCGGGCGAGCGTGCCGTCGGTGAGCCCGCGCACGAACGGATGGCGCAGGATCGCCGCGTAGATCGGCTCGATCGACCGCCACAGCTCGTGCGTGAACGTCATCAACGGCCCTTGAAGACGGGCTCCCGCTTCTCGACGAAGGCCTTGGCGGCTTCCCGGTGGTCCTCGGTCATCCCGCAGCGGGTGTGGTGCCAGGCCTCGAGGTCGAGGGAGTCCTGGAGGGTCCCGCGCTCGGCGGCGTTGAAGTTCCGCTTCATGTATCGGTACGCGATTCGCGGCCCCCGGCTGAGCCGCGCGGCCAGCGCCATCGTCTCCTCCTCGAGCCGCGCGTCGGGCACGACCCGGTTGACGATGCCGAGGGCCAGCGCCTGCTGGGCGTCCACGATATCGGCCGTGTAGTAGAGCTCCCGCGCCTTGGCGGTGCCGACGAGCTGCGTGAGGTACCAGCTGCCGCCGAAGTCCCCGGAGTAGCCGACGCGCGCGAACGCCGTCGCGAACCGCGCGGAGTCGCCGGCGACGCGGAGGTCGCACGCGAGTGCCAGGGAGAGCCCTGCGCCCGCCGCCGCCCCGCGGACCATCGCAATCGTCACCTTCGGCATCTCATGGAGCCACCGCGACACGTCCATGCGCGAACGAAGCGCCTGCGCTTTCTCCTCGAGCGTGGTCCCACCGAACTCGCGCCCCTCGGCCATCGCCTTCACGTCGCCGCCGGCGCAGAAGCCGCGGCCCGCCCCGGTGAGCACCACCACGCCCACCTCCGGATCCTCGGCCAGCCGGGTCAGCGCCGCGAGCAACGCGTCCAGCATCGGACCCGACATGGCGTTGAGTCGGTCGGGACGGTTCAGCGTGAGCACGGCAACCCCACTCTCGACGACTTCCAGCACGTCCTCGCTCATGGCGATCCCCCCGGAGTGACGGTGCCGCGATGGTACCATCGCCCCGGAGGAAGGAGGACCGCCCCATGGAAGCGGTGAAGGACTCGAGCCACCTCTATGAAGTCGAACGGCGCGCGCGCCACGCCGAGCGGCCGGGCTTCAGGATCCAGGAGCTCCAGATCGGCCCGCGCCAGCAAGTGCCCTGGCACTACCACAACCACGTCCAGGACACCTTCTACGTCCTCCAGGGCCGCCTGCGCGTCTTCCTGCGTGACCCGAAGGAGGAGATACGACTGGAGCCCGGCGAGACCTACACCGTCCGCGCGCGCCGGCCGCACCTCGTCACGAACGGCGGCGACGCCTCGGCGGTCTTCCTGGTGCTCCAGGGCATCGGCGAGTACGACTACGTGCCACTGACCTAGCCTGTCGCCCGGTCGATCGCCCTGAGCTCTTCCGGCGACAGCCTGAAGTCCAGGGCCCCGGCGTTCTCCCGCACGTGCTCGGGCTGGCTCGCCTTGGGAATCGTGAAGAGCGAGGCCCGCCGGGTCAAAAAATTCAGCGCCACCTGCCGCGGCGTGCGGCCGCGCGCCTTCGCGATCTCGACGACCTCATCGCGCATGAAGCCGCCACGGGCGAGCGGCGTGTAGCCGACGATCGCCACTTTCTCCCGCTCGCAGTGCGGCAGGAGGTCGCGCTCGATCGCGCGGTCACGCAGGTGGTACAGCACCTGGTTGCAGGCCAGCCGCGCACTCCCCAGCGCGGCCTGGGCCTGCCTCATCTGCGCCACGTCGAAGTTCGACACGCCGACGAATCGCGTGAGCCCGCGCTTCACCAGGGCCTCCATGGCGCGCATCGTGTCGGCGATCGGGTGCTGGCCGCTCCACCAGTGCACCAGGTAGACGTCCACGTGAGCGGTACCGAGTCGCTTGAGCGACTGCTCGCACGCCTTGATCGTCCCCGCGTACGACGCGTTCGAGGGCAACACCTTGGTCACGATGACGAGCGCATCGCGCGGATGTCCCTTGATCGCCTGGGCCACGACACGCTCGGCGCCGCCATCGCCGTACATCTCGGCCGTGTCGATGTGGGTCAGCCCGAGCTCCAGGCCGAGACGAAGCGAAGCGATCTCCTCTCGCTCCGTTCGGCGACTCTCACCCATGTGCCAGGTGCCCTGCCCGATGACGGGCACCGCCACGCCGGTGGCCCCGAAGAGGCGCGTGATCACCGTGGGCTACAATAGCACCCGTGGTTCCTCGGTTTTCGATGCCCGCGCAACTCGTCGTCATGCCCAAATGAGAGGCTGGATCATCCTGATCGTGGCGCTCCTCGTCGGCGCGGGCCTCGGCGCGGCCGGGACGGTCTACGGGCCTCCGGTGGTCGACCCCTATCTTCCGAAGGACTTTCGCATCCGGTCCCGCATCGTCGAGGGGCAGGTCACGAAGAAGCAGCGGGAGCCGAACCGCGTGCTGGTGAAGATCGAGACCCCGCAGGGCGTCATTCTCGCGGCGTTCACGAAGCGGATGGCCGAGATCGACCTGCTGGTCGAGCCGGGCGATACGATCGCACTGGCGCTGCCGGGCGACCAGCCGTTCGTGGACGATCCGTCCATCGAGCGCGTCAAGCGGCCGAAGTGACGCTCATGCTGGACGCGGCGATGCCACCCTCCGCGGGTCGCGCACGCGCGTGAGCAGAAGCCCGAGCGCAACAGTCGCCGCGACCGCCGCCACCACGAAGACCGACGCGAAGCCGAACGCGTCCGCCATTAGCCCGGCGGCGAGCGGCGCGCCGAACGCGATGGGCGCCATCAACGTGGTTCCAAGACCGATGTAGGTCGGCTGCTCCTCCAGCACCGGCGCGAATTCCAGCAGCACGTTCAGCGTCGACACGTTCATGGCGGCGATCTGGGTCCCCAGCATGACGAAGACCACGCCAAATACGCCGAGCGTCGGAGCCGCGACGGCGATCAGGTTGCCGGCGAGCGTCGCGGCGAGGCCCATCGTGATCACCAGGAGGTGGCCCCGTCGGTCGGCAAGCCAGCCGAACACCGCGTTGCCCGCCATCTGCCCCACGAACAAGAGCGTGGTGAACACGCCGACTTGCGCCGCGGGGGCGTCCCAGACATGGAGCGCATAGACGGTGTAGAACCCGCCGGCCATCGATCCGATCACGGCGAACGCGCGGGCGGCGAGGAACCACGCGAGATTCGGGTCGCGGCCGAGGAGTGCCGGGATCCGCGACAGATAGGCTCCGAGCGTGACCGCCTGCGACCGACCCGTTGCCGCCGGCTCGCGGACGACGGCGAGCGCGGCGTATGACAGCGCCATGCACATCGCGGCGCCGACGAAGCACGCGCCGTAGCTCGCGGGCGGCGCCACCGCCGCCAGGATGCTCGCCGTCACGAAGCTCCCGGCGAAACCCCCGGCGCCCGCCGCGAGGTTCGCGAACGCGAAGAAGCGGCCGCGCGTCGTGACGGGGATCAGGCGCCCGATGATGTCCATCCACGCCGGCATGAGCACGCCGCCGACGCCGGTGATGACGAGCAGCATCAGCAGCATCAGGGTGAGCGTCAGAGCCGGCGCGCGGTCGGCCAGGAAGAACGCGGCCAGGGACAGCACCGCGAACGGCACGCGTTCCCAGACCGTGTAGCGGAGGACGAACGGAAGCTTCCGCGCGAGCGTCTCCGTGTGGCCCGCGGCGAAGAGCGACGGGAGGAACCAGCCGAGGGTCATCACCGCAGGGATCGCGCCGATGACGACGTTGGGAGCGCCCAGGTAGGCCGCGAAGGCCGGCAGGATCGTGGACTGCGAGGCAAACGACAGGCCCACGCCGAAAAGCGCGTAGTCGGCGCCGAGCGCCGCCATGTTGTGGCGCAGGTCTCGGCGCACGCGATCAGCCGAGGCGGATGTCGAGCCAGCCGTGCCGCGTGACGGCGACCCGCTCGCCCTCGCGCACGAGCACCGTGGTCGTCGCCGACTCGAAGATCGCCGGCCCCTTGACCTCCTGCCCGACGGCGAGCGCGTCCATCCTGTGAACGGGCACCTCGACCCAGTCCCCGAGCCAGACGCGACGGCGAGCGGCCGCCGTGGCCGACCCTCGCTCGGCCGCGCCGGCGCCGGCCGGCAGCACGGGGAGCGCGCCGACGACCGCCACGCGGGCGTTGACGATGACGACTTCCTGTCCCGCGGCGCTGTAGGCGTAGAGCTCTTCGTGACGACGGTGGAAGCGATCGGCCACCTGATCCATGAGGTCCGCCGCCTGAAGATCCACGCCGTCGAGGTCGACCTGGATCTCGAAGATCTGCTCGCCGTAACGCATGTCGAGTGCCCGGCGCACGCTGATGGCCCCGTCGAAGTGGGCGAGGCGCTTGCGGCCTTCGCGTTCGAGCGCGGCGAACAGCTTTCGCAGGCCGGCCGCCGTCATCCGCCCCACCTCGGTCACATGAGAGCGCACCAGCTCGTAGCGGAGGTCGGTCGCCAGCATGCCCCACGCCGAGAGCACCGCGGCCACCGACGGCACGACCACGCGCTGGATCTCGAGGAGCCGCGCGACCTCGGTGACGTGGAGCCCCGCGGCGCCGCCGAACGCGACGAGCGCGAACTGACGGGGGTCGACGCCGCGACGGACCGAGACGATCTTGATCCCCTCCGCCATGTTGGTGTTCACGACCCGCGCGATGCCCTCCGCCGCCCGGAGCGGTGTCGTGCCGAGCTGAGTCGCGATGACCTCGACGGCCCCGCGCGCCGCGCGCGCATCGAGCCCGATGCGGCCACCGAGGAAGTTGCCCGGATCCAGGAAGCCCAGCACGAGGTTCGCGTCGGTTACGGTCGCGCGCGTCCCCCCCTTGCCGTAGCCCGCGGGGCCCGGCTCGGCGCCGGCGCTCTCGGGCCCGACGTGCAGGATGCGGCCCGCGTCCACCCACGCGACCGATCCGCCGCCGGCGCCGAGGGTGTGAATGTCGATCGCCGGAAGCGCGATCTTCGCAACGCCGACGGTCTTCTCGCCCGTGAGCTGGGGCTCGCCGCCCTGCAGGAGCGCGATGTCCGTGGAAGTTCCGCCCATGTCGAAGGTGATGAGGCTCGCCTCGCCCAGGAGCCGCGCGCTGTAGCGGCCGGCAGCGACACCGCCGGCCGGCCCCGACAGCACGGCCCCCGCCGCCAGTCGCGTCGACTCGCGCACCGGCGCGACGCCGCCGTGCGACTGCATGATCAGGACGTCGCCGCGGTAGCCCTGGCTCGCGAGACGGGCCGCGAGGCTCGCGAGGTAGCGCGCGAGCGCCGGCCCCACGTACGCGTTCACCACGGTCGTCCAGACGCGCTCGTATTCCTTGATCTGCGGCAGGACCTCGGCCGAGAGCGACACGTAGGCGCCCGGCAAGCGCCGGGCGAGCGCCCGTCCGGTCAGCTTCTCGTGGCGCGGGTTCCGGTACGAGTGGAGATAGCAAACGGCGACCGCCTCCACTCGGGCCTTCGCGAGCGCCGCGATCCCCACCCCGAGCGAGCGGACGCTGAGCGGAATCGCGACTGTCCCGTCGAAGCGCAGGCGCTCGCGGACGCCGAGACGGCGGGCGCGCGGCACGAGCGGGACGGGCGGCGCCATCCTCAAGTTGTAGCGATCGTCCTTCAGCCCCTCGCGCATCTCGATGACGTCGCGGTGCCCCTCGGTCGTGAGCAGCCCGACCCTCGCCCCTTTGCGCTCCAGGAGTGCGTTGGTCGCGACGGTGGTGCCGTGGACGATCGAGTCGGTCTGCGCGAGCAGTCCCGGCAGGTTCGTGCCGAGCTCAGCCGCCAGAAGCCCGAGCCCGGTGACCAGGCCCTCGGAGGGATCGGGCGGCGTCGAAGCGCACTTGGCGATGGCGAGAGCGCCGCGCTCGTCCACCGCGACGAGGTCGGTGAAGGTGCCGCCGACGTCGATCCCGATGCGGTAGCGTCGGCTCAGTAGAGCGTCCTCTGGATGTTCTCCTCGCTCTCGCGGAGATACTCCTCGAGGGTCTTGTCCGCCGGCTTGAGCTTGTCGTACAGCACGCACGCCATCGAGGGAAGGGCCGAGCGGTCCGGCCACGCCTCGGGCTCCCAGAGCTGCGAGCGCCGGAACGCCTTCGGACAGTGGAAGAAGCACTCCTCGACCTCGACGCCGATGGCGACGAGCGGCCGCTTGTCGCGCGCCGCGAGCGAATCGAGAACGTCCTCGTCGCGCACGATCGACGCGCGGCCATTCACGCGCAGCGTTTCCTCGCGGCCCGGGATGAGGAAGATCAGCCCGACGTGGGGATTCGCGAGGAGGTTGCGCAACCCGTCGAGCCGCTTGTTGCCCGGACGGTCCGGAATCACGAGATGCCGCTCGTCCAGCACGCGCACGAAGCCCGGCGCGTCGCCCTTGGGGGACACGTCGCAGCGCCCGTCCGCGTTGGAGGTCGCCAGCAACAGAAAGGGCGAGCGCCGGATGAACTCCCGGCTGGGCTCGTCCACCGTGGCCGACTCCTTCTTGATGGCCCGCTCACTCGGCGTGCCCATCAGCGCGCGCAGCTCGCTCTCCGAGGTCACCACCCGCTTGAACATTCAGTCCTCCCCACTCGGTTATGGTCCAGTCAACGTAGACGGAGCTCCCGGGCAAGTCAATCGGGCCCGGCGTGATCCTTCCGCGGCGCGTACGGGTACGGCCCTTCGGGCGATCTCCCCTCGGCGAACCGCTGGAGATCGAAGGCCGCGATGTCCACCGTCTTCGCGCGCCCGTCCACGATCAGCTCGGCCACGCAGACCCCCACGGCGGGCGCGATCTTGAAGCCGGAGCCGCTGAACGCCGTGGCGAGATACAAGCCGTCGATTCCGTCGACTCGACCGAGGATCGCGTGGCGGTCGCGGCTGTAGCAATCGAAGGCGCGATAGCCCCGCGCGAGCGTGGCGCCCTCCATGGCGGGGATCCGGTGCGTCAGGATCTGGGCGCCGACCATCGGCGCCCCCGGCGGAAGCGCCGTCGGCGCGTCGGGATCGAGATCCCAGTCCTGGCAGGGGACGCCCACGATCGTGCGGATGCCGCTCTCGGGCCTGAAGTAGCTCCCCTGCACGTTGTCGATGAAGACCAGGTGGGGCTGGGCGAGCGCCGCCGGCCGCGTCACCTGCACCGTGTCGAGCCCCTTCACCCGCGCGGGGATCTCGAGGCCGATCTCGCGGCAGAGCCGCGGGGCCCAGGCCCCGGCGGCGACGACGACGGCGCCGGCGTCGATGCGCCCGGCGTTCGTCTCCACGCCGAGGACGCGGCTCTCGCGACGCAGAATCTTCGTCACCGCGGTCCACTGGAGTATCCGGGCACCGAGCTCGTGTCCCCGTCGCCGGAAGCCTTCGACCGTGGCGGCGGGGTCGGCGTAGCCGCTCTCGGGCTCCCAGGCGGCGGCGCCCAGGTCCTCGACGCTGGCGAAAGGCTGGAGGTCGCGGAGCTCGCTCGGCGAGAGGGCGACGGTGTTGATCCCGATAGAGCGTGGCATCTCGACGTTCTTCCGGAGCGCGTCGGCATACGGCGGGGCGACGACGTTCACGAACCCCGTGTGGGTGAATACGGACGGGCCGCCCATGATCTCCGTCCAGTGCTTGAAGACGGGGAAACTGGCGAACGCGAGCCGCGCGTCCCACTCGTTGGTGTAGTGCATCCGCACGAGCGCGCTCGAGCGGCCCGAGGCGCCGCTGGCCAGCGCCGCCTTCTCGCAGAGAACGACGCGCGTCACGCCTCGCGCGGCCAGGGCATACGCGATGCTCGCGCCGTTGACGCCGCCACCGACCACCACGACGTCGGCGGTTTCAGCCACCGGGAGGGATACTCCTTTCGCCGGATACCTTATCATGTGGCGAGTCCGGCCGGCCGTTTCACATCCGGGCTGGGGCGGTGTCTCAGACCATGATGGGTGTTCAACCGTTCGAGACCATCGTCGGCGCGCACCACGCGGAGATCTACCGTTATATCCGGCGCGTCACATCACGGGCCACCGAGGCCGAGGACCTTTCTCAGGAGACCTTCCTGCGCGCCTACCGCGCCTACCGCACGCTCGGCCCGGAGGCGAACGTCCGTGCGTGGCTGTTCGCGATCGCGACGAACCTGACCCGGAATCACTTCCGCTCCGAGAAACGCCGCCGCACCGCCCATCTGGCCGCGTCCGTCGAGGGCCGCGAGGCCGACCCCGAGGGGCCCGAGGACGAAGCGCGGTTCCGCGAAGCCAAGACGCTGCTCGAGAGCACCGTCCGCGGGCTCCCCCTCAAGCAACGGCTGGCGTTCATCCTGCGAAAGATCCACGACCTCGACTACGAGGCGATCGGGCGAAGCCTCGACTGCTCAGCGGAGAGCGCACGCGCCCACGTCTTCCAGGCGCTCCGCAAGGTCCGGCTGAGCCTCAACGGCCATGCCCTTCCGCCCGAAACGAGCCCGACGAACATGGAGCAACCACGATGAGCCGTAAACCCCGAACCTGTATCGAGATCGAAGCTGACCTCGTCGCAGCGGCGACGGGAGACGCCGAGCCCGGAGCGGTGCGCCGCGTCGAGCACCACATCGACGCCTGCGCGCCCTGCCGTGGCGAGTTCCGGCGCTATCGCGAGATCGACGGCGTCGTGGGCGCGCTCCGGGGCGCGCCGGCGGCCGCCGAGAGCGTGGCGCGCGCCCGCGAAGGGCTCGAGTCACGACTCGCGGATCTGAAATCGCGCCTGGTGTCGTACCGGGTGTTCCCGTCGCCGCTCGGCCACATTCTCATCGCCCGCTCGGAGCTCGGGGTGTCGCTCGTCGAGTACCTGGGGGAGCACACCGACCTCGGAGCGTCCCGCTTGAGCCGAGTCACCGGCGTCGATCCTCAGGAAGACGGCGCCGAGATCGAGGCGCTCCACCGCGAGCTACTCGAGTACCTGCGGGGCGACCGCACCCGCCTGGAGTGGCCGCTCGACCTGCGCCTGGCGCGCAGCGACTTTCATCGCACTGTGCTGCAGGCTACGGCCGCCATTCCCTACGGCGCCGTGACGTCGTACGCGGGCATCGCCACCGAGATCGGTAAGCCCGCGGCCACGCGCGCGGTGGCCCAGGCGCTTCGCTGGAATCCGCTGCCGATCGTCGTCCCCTGCCACCGCATCATCGGAACGTCCGGCGCGCTCACCGGCTACGCCGGGAGTCAGATCGGGCTCAAGCAGCGCCTGCTCGCCGTCGAGGGTGTGCGAGCGATGGGGACGCGGCACGACGCTCGCGTCGCGCGCAACACGCTGTATCACTACGACCGCAACGATCAGCACGAGTACTGCCTGCCGACCTGCGGGGATATCGCGCGCCGCCCGATCGGACCTGTCACTCTGCTGGCGTCTCGCGAGCTGGCCGGAAGCCTCGGGCTCGTTCCCTGCACGGCCTGCCGCCCGGATCTCCACCCGCTGACGGTCTAGCGTCGCTCGCCGCGCTTTCACGCCGGCCTCGCCGCGGTGTCACAGGAAGCAGAAGGAGGCCGACATGCTGGGATTGCTCGAAGCTCGTCAGAACCGGTGGAGGCTCGTGTGCTGAGCGCGCTGGTGGTCGCCGTGCTGGTCCCGGCCGCCCTGCTCACCGCGGTGCTGTTGCTCTCGACGTGGAGAGCGCGCACTCGGCTCCTGGCGATCGGCCGACAGATCTCGGTGACGGACGCGATCCACGAGGAGTTGGGCGCGGTGGTCTCACCGGTGGTGCGCCACCGGCTCTGGGGTCGTTGGCAACTCATGATCCCCGTACCATTCGACGACCTCGATACCGTGACGCACGTGGTCCGGACCGCCTACGGCGCCTTCGACGCGCCCGAACGAACAAAACCGGGCCGGTTCGAGATCGTCCTGAGTCAGCAAGAACGACCGGTCCCACGCAGGGAGCGCACCGTGGTCGCGG